>JBBQCQ010000030.1:0-12937 GCA_038318835.1 Gemmatales bacterium
CACAACCGCCTGCCGGCCATCCAGCGCCGCACCGGCTCGGACCTGGACACGATCAAGGAAGCCATCGACGAACTCAAGCGGCTCGACCCGCGGCCCGGTGCCCGATTCCACTCCGAGGGCACGCAGTTCGTGGTGCCGGACGCCATCGTGAGCTGGACCGACGAGGGCGAATTCGACATCAAGCTGACGAAGGACTGGACGCCGAACGTGCGGGTGAGCACGAAGTTCGCCGACCAGTTGAAGAACAAGGAGATCGACCCGAAGGTGCGGGAAGAACTCATCAAGAAATACCGCATGGCGAACTGGCTGGTCGAGGCCATCGAGCAACGGCGGAACACGCTGACAAAAGTCACGCGCGAGATCATGTCGTATCAGCGGGCGTTTCTGGAGAAGGGGCCGGATCACATTCAGCCGTTGAAGATGGAACAAATCGCCGAGAAGGTCGGCGTTCACGTGACGACGGTGAGCCGGGCGGTGGACGACAAATGGGTGCAGACACCGCGGGGCGTGTTCCCGCTACGGCGGTTCTTCGGCGGCGGCACCAAGAACGCGCAGACCGGCCAGGACGTGGCCTGGGAGACGATCAAGCAGAAGCTGCAAGAGATCATCGCGGCCGAGGACAAGGCGAAGCCGCTGTCCGACGAGGAGATCGTGGAGAAGTTTAAAGCCTTCGGCCTGACGGTGGCTCGCCGCACGGTGACGAAGTACCGCGAGGCGATGAGCATCCCATCGAGCCGCCAGCGCAAGGACTGGGCCGCGACGACGGAGTGAGGATTCAGTCTCGGAGGGAATGATATCGTCGTGCGTGGGGACACCAACCGTTCTAAAATTTCTCGCCGCGGGCGGCGGCGTTTGAACAGTACGTCCAACCGAAGTTGAAGCCAGAGGACGATGGGAAGTACGTGGCCATCGACATCGAAACCGGCGACTACGAGATCGACGTGGATGACTACGTCGTCTGCCGGCGGATGCCCGACCGCTACCCAGCCGAACGGCTCTGGCTAATGCGAGTCGGGCACCATGCAGCATTCAATACACGCCGCCGTCACGCTCATCTTCCAGGTCGTGTTCGCCCGCAGCTACGCGCAGGTGATCGAGACATTCCGCAGGTTGTTCAGACGCGCGAACATGGGAGGGGAGCATGGACCCGAAATCTTACGAATCAACCGCTTTCGTGAATGATGTCTCCTGGGTCAAGGCAAGTCGATCGGCATTTTCCGAGAGAGTGTTTTATTTCAGCATCGTCACCGTCGCGCCGGTTGCTTGCACGTGGTGGACGAGGTGCTTCGACAGCACGCAGCGGAAGACCACGTCCTCGTCGCGATACTCCTGACGGTAAATCTCCGCGTGGGCGTTCAGGTACGCGATGGCCTTGCCGTTGGCCGCGGCTGCCACGATCTCGGCGTCCACGAAGTCTCGTGTCAACGATGAGATCACTGCTTCCGTCAGCACGTCGATCCCCTCGCCGGTCAGGCCGCTGATTGCGACGGCCTTCGGGTGGTGCTGCTGCAACACGTCGAGCGTCGTGCGGTCCGGCACCTTGTCCACCTTGTTCAGTACGAGCAAGATCGGGTTCTTGTCGCACTCCAATTCCTTCAGCACGCCGGCCACGGCCGCAATCTGCTGTTCCGCCTGCGGGTTGCTCGCGTCCACCACGTGCAAGAGCAACTTCGCCTGTCGCGCTTCTTCGAGCGTCGCCTTGAAGCTAGCCACGAGATGGTGGGGCAGTTCGCGAATGAACCCGACCGTATCGGACAGCAAAATCTTGCCGAAGTCTTTGACGTGCCACTGCCGCGTGCGGGTGTCGAGCGTGGAGAACATCTGGTTCTTCACCAGCACGTCGGCCTTCGTCAGCGCGTTCATCAGTTGCGACTTGCCGGCGTTCGTGTAGCCGACGAGCGACACCGTGAACTCCTCGCGGCGGCTCTTGACTTCGCGTTCCTTGCGGCCCTGGACCTCGGCGATCCGCTCCTTCAGGTCGCCGATGCGCTTGCCGGCGATGCGGCGGTCTTCTTCGAGTTGCGTTTCGCCCGGCCCGCGGAGGCCGATGCCGCCGCCCTTCTGGCGCGACAAGTGCGACCACATATTCTTCAGCCGCGGCAGCGAGTATTCGAGTTGGGCCAACTCCACTTGCAGGCGGCTTTCGAGCGTCTGGGCGCGGGTGGCGAAGATGTCCAGGATAAGTTCGCTGCGGTCGAGCACCTTGACACCGAGGGCTTTCTCGAGGTTGCGGCCCTGGGCGGGGTACAGGTCGTTGTCGAACACGACCACGTCGGCGTCGGCGGCCTCGACGAGTTCCTTGAGTTCGTTGACTTTACCGGAGCCGATATACGTGGCGAGGTGGATTTCCTGCCGCTTCTGGGTGAGTTCGGCGACGACCTTCGCGCCGGCGGCTTCGGCCAGGCCACGGATTTCGTCGCACGGGTCGGTCTCGGAGACCCACGGGCGGCCGGGCAGCGATACCGAGACGAGAACCGCCTTCTCGGCATCGACCGAGAACTCTGTGCGGTGGCCGGTTTCAAATCCTTTGGCGATGGCTGATGTCCTCATGCGTGGTGCGGGGGTTGAAGAATTGTACGCGACAGCGGCGGGCGAGGGACAGTCAGAAATGGCGGCAGGTTCGGTTGAGGGGAGGTGAGCGAAAACGGAACGCGGAGAACGCGGGATTGGAACGCCGGATCAAAACCGGATCAGATCAGAAGCGACTTAACCACGAAACACACGGAAGGGAAAGACCCAAATCGGATTCGGTTTTGATCTCATTTCGTGTGTTTCGTGGTTCGCTCTTGGTTTTATCCTGCCTTTCATCCGGCGTTCCAATCCCGCGTTCTCCGCGTTCCGTTTTCTCCCCTTCACCCATCACGAAAAAAGCCCCGCCAGTTCTGGCGGGGCTTCGAGGTTGTCGTGGTCGCCACTTACTGGCCGGCCCCTGGCAGGAGGCTGACCTTCGGCATTGCGATGTCGTGGGCGATCCCACTGAAGATCGGGTTCACCGTCAGTTTCACGCTCTTGCGGTCCGGCGTCACGTCGGCCACCGCCCGCATCGACGGGGCACTCGCGCTGACCCCGGCCAGTCGCGTTTCCAGCGGTTGCACCACCACTGGCAGATTCGTCTTCGTTTGGCCGAAGGCGGAAGTCGTCCCGCCGGCCGAGGCTCCCCCGCCGAAGCCCTTGTGGGTGGTCGTGGCCGCGGCCGTCGTGGTCTGGCGGTTCTCCGGGGCGTCGTCGGTCGGCAGCACGGCCAGGTCGGTCCGCGTGCCGTCCAGGAAGCTGATCTCCACGCCCTTCGGGTCGGTCATGTCCAGGGTGAAGAACTCGTGCGATTCCTTGTCCGTCCCCTGATGTTTGGTGACGAACACCTGCACCGTGTTGCCGATGGTCCGGCCGAGGGCCTTCTTCACGGCGATCTTGTACGTGCCACTGAGGGCCTGGGCGGCGGTGTACACCTCCGACCGGTTGTCCTTCTCTTCGAGCACGTCGCACTTCAGCACACCGCCGCCGACCGTTCGCTTGTGCGTCGCGCTGGCCGTCGCACCGGAGGGTTCCGACACGAACAGGTCGAGGTCGGCCTCCCCTTGCCACCGCAGGGCGATGATCAGGTCGCGTTTCTTTTCCTGGTCGAGCAGTTTCTGGAAGCGTTCGACTTGTTCACTCTGGCCCGCCTTCTGGAACTTTTCGACGATGCCCGCGAGGCGGGTCTTCGTCTGGGCGTGGTAGTCGGTGTCGTCGTTGGCCCAGTCGCGGCCGAGCAGGTTGGCCGTCGCCCAGTGGATGGTATCCGACTGCACGTCGCCCGCCTTGCCGGCGTAGACCAGCGCGTTCGCGTAAGCCGCCGGCAGGTTCGGTTCGAGACCGGCCGCCTTCTTGCAATACGCCAAAGCTTGCGAGGTCTGCCCGTTGTCGCTGGCGACCTTCGCGGCCGACAGGTAACCCTTCGCCTCGGACGGATCGAAGTCCACTTCGGACATGGCCACCCGCTGGATTTCAGCCGGGGAGGCTTTGCTCTCCCGCAAGGCAACGGCGAGGGCCGAGTGCGTCCACTGGTCGGTCGTCAGGCCGGTGCGGATGCCGGTCTTGAGAACTTCGGCCACGTGATCGGGCTTGTCGACTTCCATGAGGAAGTCGGCACAAGCGACCACAAGACCGGGGTCGGTCACGTTCGACCGCTCCAGGGCTTGTTGCCACATGCGGGTCGGGTCGTTCTGGTCGATGCCCTTGAGCATCGCACGGGCGTCGGCGTTCAGGTTCTTCAGTCGATCGTCCTTGCCCGGTCCGCCTGCGGCCACCGCGTTCTTGTCGCGCGCCACGTTGCCCGGCCCGCCCGCGCCCACATTTTCGGGCTTCTTGTACTTCACGCTGGACCCAGGGTGATACTTGCCGTTGGCCCGCACGATGAGCGCCCGGGCCGGCGGATAGTAGGCCAGCGAGTTCAGGTACTTCTCTTCGACGATCTTGGCGTTGTCGTCGTCGTCAGCGGCCCCGCCGCGGGGCGTGTTGATCTGGAACTGCTTGTTCAGGTTGGACCATTCTCCCTTGGCCACGACTTCCGTGATGAGCGTGGAGATGAGCTGATAATTGACCAGCGAGTTGCCCTGGATGCCGAACTGGCCACCGAGGTTCCCGAACTGGCCGACCTGGCCGCCGCCGACGCCCGCGAGACCGCCGCCGGCCCCGAGGTTGTTGGCGGCCCCACCGCCGAGCAGACCGCCACCGATACCGGCCCCGGCCACGCCGCCAGCGAAGCCCTGACCGCCACCACCACCACCACCACCGAACTGACCCCCGCCGAACTGACCCCCGCCGAACTGACCCCCGCCGAACCCGCCCGCACCGAGGCCGCCGATGGCCCCGAAGCCGCCGGCGAAGGTCGCCTGGCCGAACAGTTGCACGTTCTGGCTCTGCACGTTCTGGTTCTGCTGGAGCGACGCCTGGTTGACCGACGAGGGGACCTGATACACCAACTCGCCGATGTCGAAGGCCTGGACGACTTTCTCGGTGAACCGGCGTTCGTAGGTCGTGATCTCGATGTAC
This sequence comes from Gemmatales bacterium, assembly GCA_038318835.1. GTDB lineage: Bacteria > Planctomycetota > Planctomycetia > Gemmatales > Gemmataceae > Limnoglobus. Next base: position 5,032 of record JBBQCQ010000030.1, read on the forward strand.
TCCGGGCGAACGATGTAGAACGCCCCGATGCTCTGCAACGCGATGTCGAGGAACGCCCCGACCGTTAGGCCGTAGAACTTCTGCTTCAGCGGGAACTTCTTGTCGAGAATCGCCCCTTCGGACTGTTCCGACTTGAAGGCGTCTTCGAGGATGACGAACTTCAGGTCGTGATCCTTTTCGAGTTGCGAGATCACGTCTTTGAGCGCGAGGCCGTCGAGTTCGGTTTCGATTCGGATCTTCTGAGCGGTCGGGCCTTCAAGGACCGACTTGATCCGCCGCATGGCCGGCGATACGTCGGACCCGATGCTCGACGATTTGTACCGTTCGCGGTCGGCCGTCAGTTCCCGCCACACAGCGGCCGGCGGGAAGTGGACCGGCGGTTCGTCGGGGTACGGGATGAACGACTTCTCGACTTGCATCATGGTGAGCAAGTAGCGGTCTTCGCGGATGCGAATGAGTTCGCGGAACTCGCGGAGATTCGTCGCCGCCTGGCCGATCATGTAACTCGCAGTGGCTTCCGGCGGCACGACCTGGCCGCGGTTAATGCGTTCTTGCACCAGCACCTGGGCTTCTTGTTGGGCCAACTCGAACCGGGCCTGGTTCATGAGTTGGCGGAACGAGTCGATGCGGGCGACGGTCTGGCGTTCCTCGGCCTGTTGCCGCTCGAACTCGTTGACGCGCAGCTTGGTGCGGGCAACCCGTTCGCGGTCCTCGGCGATCTGCCGTTTGATGGCCGCCCCTTGCGTGGAGACGGTCTGCATCATCGATTCCAGGTCACCGGACAGGCGCTGGCGGTACGCGTCGCTCAGCTGCGCGTTGGACAGAATCGTGTCGCGTTGCCGCTTCAGGTCTTCGTAGGCTGCGTCCGGGTCGGTCCGGAACAACTGCCGCGACCGGCGGATGGTTTCATCCACGAGCACGCGATATTGCTGCTCGAGAATCGCCCGTTCGGCCTGGGCCTGTTGCAGCCCCCCGCCCGCAGGCGGAGCTTCCCCACCCGCCCCGGCGGGCGGTGGCGGTTCGACCTGGGCCAGCACGGCGATCTGCTCGCGGGCCGCCTTCTCGGACTGCTTCAGGTTGTCGCTGAGTTGGGCCTTCATCTTCGCCCGTGTCAGGTCGCCCTTGCGGAGCTTCTCGATGACCTTCAAACCCTGTTCGGCTTCCAGGTTCGCGGGGTCGATCTTCGCTGCCGCCTGGTACAGCTTCTCGGCGTGGTCGATCTTATCGCCGTTGATAGCGAAGACCGCCTGCGTCAGGAACTCTTCGCGGAACAGCCGGAATTGCTGGGCACCGAGGGCCAGCGCGCGGTCGGCGGAGAGGATCGCGGGGGCGTCCTTCGCCGGAGCGTCGCGCCACTGCCGCACGATCGCGTGCAGGAAGTAGTTTTCGTTGTCGGCCACCGGCAGGCGTTCCGCCAGGTCGATCGTCACCACCTGGCCGTCGAGTACGCCTTCGACCTTCGCGGTCAGGGCGGGGGCGTCGGTCTTCAGCGAGCCGACGACCAGCGTCGGTCGGTCAGCCCGCAGTGGCGGCAGCCGGGTCGGGTACGTCTCGGCCACTTCGGCCCCGTACACCACTTTTGTGGGCTTCAGCACCGGCACGGCGAAGGTCTCGAACAACTTGGCGGCGAAGTCTTGCTGGCCGCGTTCGCCGGTCGTGTCTTCGGTGAGGCGGATGACCGCCCCGCCGGTGAGCGTCGCGAGGCCGTGCAGGTTCTGCGAGTTGATCTTGAGGCCGAGGGGCACGGCGTAGAAGCCGATGTTCGACTGATCGAGTTTGCCGCCGAGTTCGACACGGGTGGTTTCGGTCAGGTTCTCAGCACTGGCCGCCGATTCGCCGTCGCCCAGGAAGAGAATCACTTGCTGCCGGGCGGGGTTCGGCTCGAACGCCTTGACGGCCTTTTCGAGGCCGGCCCGTAGGTCGGTGGCTCCGGCGGCGAACTCCGTCTCGGAGATTTGCGCTGCGGCTCCGATGACCGCGTTCGACTTGGCCGCCTTGAACCCGTCGGTGAGCGAGCGGGTAGCCTTCGCGTCGTCGAGGTTGATCGTCCAGACGTCGATGCGGTCGTTCGCGCCGGCCGCCTTCGTGAGGGCGTCGATGATCTGGCGGGCACGCTTGAGCGGCGACCCGGCCTGACTGGCGGACGTATCGACCATGACGAGGATGTCGCGATCCTTGTCGATGCCCTTGGCCAGGGTCGGCTTCACCTGCCAGGCGAAGACCGTCTTGCCGCCCCGCTCCTTGTAGGTGAGGGCCGGCTGGTTGGTGAACTTGGACTGGCTGAAGGCGTCCTTGTCGGTCGCGTCCGGCTTGGCCGTGGGAACCGCGTCGGTTCCGCCGCCGCCCCTGCCGGCGAACTCTCCGAAGACGGTTGCGCCGATAACTGCACTCGCGGCGGCTGTGCCGAGAATCGCAGTCAGCAACCGGAGCCTTTTGACGATAGTCATTGCCCGGACGCTCCTAGCAGGGGGCCGAGGAAAAAACGGTTTCTCGCCCGGCCCGGACACGAGAAGCCTCAGTTTGAAATTGTAATTGATCGGAGCGGGTCTCCGCCATCGGAAATGCCGCCATCTGGGTGGGCGAACCGGTTCCGGGCGTCCCGATCATCGGAATCGATGAAATCTACCCGCTTAACGGACCCGTGCCCCGGTTGTTGGCGGGATTGTGTGTGCCGGCTGCCCTGTGGGGACGTTTCAACCGGTCTAGCGGTTTCGCTTGACTTGACCTGCCGACGAACTACGCTCCTTGCGGAGAGTTTGCGTTGTGGCAGAACTTTCGCCCGTCCCGGCCTCTTGTTCCGCCCACGAGTTGGCACCGTTTTCGCCGCATCGGTTGATTGAATGCGGATTTAGGGAGTTCCCGCGAATGGCGAACCCGAACATACCGTCCGACCCCCCCCCGTCGATTTCCGCGGCCGAGTTGCGTCGTCGCCTGCTGGCCTCGACCCCGCCGCCCCCCAACGGCACGATCGGATACGACGCCGACGGCGAAAAATCCAGCGGGCACGTTTCCACCGAAGAGATGCTCCGCAAGCTGCGGATGCCGACCGGCGTGGCCACGACGCCAGCCCCCGAGGTGTTGGAATCGCCGCCGTCGGCGTTCCAGTCGAAGCTCGCCGCGTTCGGCCGTCGGCCGGGGGCCGCCGCCCCGCCGGCGTACACGCCCGGCTACGGCATGGACCCGAACGACACCCCCACCGCCGAGATCGGTCGTCTGAAGGCCGAGAACAAGGAGTTGAAACAACTCCTCAGCGAGATGAAGCACCTGCTGCAAGAGGCCAGTGAGGCCGAGCAGGGGGTGACGAAACTGAAGGAAGAATACGCCCAGCGGATGGCCGACCAGGAACAGCAGATCGAGGCGCTGACCGAGCAACTGCACTCGATCGAGGAGCAGATCGCCGCCGGCACGCTCGCCCACTCGGAGCCGCAAGGTGCCCCGAAGAACCGCACCGAACTGGAAGAGTGGACCGAGGAACTCGAACAGGAGGCCTCGCGGTTGAACCAGGAGCGGAAGCGAATGGAAGACGACCGCCGCCAACTGCAAGACGACGAGGACGCGCTCGAGAAGCAGATGCGCGACATGGAAGTATCGATGGCCCGCGAGCGAGCCCTGATGGCCCGCCAGGAGACGGAACTGAAGCGACTGAGTGCCGAGATTCAGCACGAACTCGAGATCATGCAGCGCGGCGACGCAACGCTTCGCGATCAGATGCAAAAGTTCCAGCGGCGGGCACAAGAAGTCCTCCAGAAGCCCGGCCAACCGCCGACCGGCCCCTCCGGCTCACAACCGTGGGGCCGCCGATAGAATCTTGGCGAGCCGAGCACCGTGAGGGCCGGGTGAATGGCAAAGGCCGATTTCACCACGGAGGCAGGGAGCACACGGGTAAAACCGATTCACCGCGTCCTCTGCAGTGAATCGGTTTTACCCGTGTTCCTCAGTTCGGTGCGTCTTTCTTCGCCTGGGCCGTGTGCTCGTCGGTTTGCTTTTGCCAGAGAGCGGCCAGTTCCTTCACCTTGTCGGGGTGGTCCTTCGCCAGGTTGTGGCTCTCGGTGCGGTCGGCCTTCAGGTCGTACAGTTCCCATGGCGTTGCCTTACCCGCGGCGACAATCTTCCAGTCGCCGACGCGCAACGCCCGGTTGCCTTCGTGCTGCCACCAGATCGACTCTCGCGGTAGGACCACGTCCTTCGCGAACGCCGGCACGAGGCTCTGGCCGGGCAGCGTCGGGGTGTCCGCGGTTATCGCCTGCTTCGCCCCGGCCAGTTCCAGAATCGTCGGCACGATATCCACGACGTGCCCCGGCGTGGTGCGCACTTCGCCCTTCGCGGAGATGCCCTTCGGCCAGTGAGCGATCAGCGGCGTGCTGATGCCGCCCTCGTGGACCCACGTTTTGTGCCGGCGGAACGGCGTGTTGCACAGGCTCGACCAGCCGGGGCCGATGCTCAGGAAGGTCGCCCCGCTGCCGCTCTCGGCGTTGGGGTCGTGGCCGTCGCCGCGGACCATGATTTCGGCACTCGCGCCGTTGTCCGACAGGAAGACGACCAGCGTGTCGTCGGTCTGCCCGGCCTTCTTCACGGCGGCCAGAATGCGGCCGATCTCGCGGTCCATGCGGTCCACCATCGCCGCGTGGACGGCCATCTTGTCGGCCTGGAATTCCTGCTGCACCTTCGACAAGTCCTTCCACACCAGCGGCCGGTTGAGTTCGTTCGGCCCCAACTTCACGATGGCCGCCGGGTTGGCGTAGGGTGGGCCTACGTCGCGCTCGATCGCCGAGAGCGTGGTGCCGAGCTTCAGGTCGGTCATCCGCTTCCAGCGGGCCTCGCGGAGGGCGTCCCACCCGGCGAGGTACTTCGACTTGTACTTCGCGACGTCGGCGGCCGGGGCTTGCAGCGGGAAGTGCGGAGCCGTGAATGCCACGTACGCGAAGAACGGCTCGGCGGCGTGCTTGTCGAAGTGCTCGTTCAGGTACGTGATCGCGTGATCGGCGATGGCCGTGCTGGAGTAGTACCCGGCCTTCGGATCGACGGCCGGCAGCGGCTTGTCGTCCTCGGTGTGCAGCTTCGGGGCGAAGTGCCGGTCGTGGTCGTTGAGGCTGTACGAGCGAAGGAACCCCTGCTGCAACGGCTTGCCGTCGAGGTGCCACTTCCCCGAGTGATACGAGCGATACCCGAGCGGCCGGAGCATCTCGGGCAACAGCGGCGCCCACGGCGGGCGGGCGCCGTTGTTGCCGCTCTTCACGCCCGGCACGGTGTCGCGCCGCACGGCCTGGGCGTAGTACCCGGTCATCAGCGCCGCCCGCGACGGCCAGCAGCGGGCGGTGTTGTAGAACTGCGTGAACCGCAGGCCGTTCTTCGCGAGTGCATCGAGGTTCGGCGTGTCGATGTCGCTGCCGTAGCAGCCGAGGTCGGAGTAACCCAGGTCGTCGGCGAGAATCAGCAGCACGTTCGGCGGGCCGGCGGTCGCGGGCAGCGCCAGCAGCGCGAACAGCACCGCGGAGAGGATGAACTTGTTCATGGGACGGATTTCCTCCAGGTCAAGGCTTTCTCGGTGAGTCGTTTCGTGTCGGCGGGGCGGGCGGCGGCGAGGTTCGTCGTCTCGTTCGCGTCGGCGGCCAGGTCGTACAACTCGGCCCCGGTGCCGTCGGCGTTCACAAGCAATTTCAGGTTGCCGTCGCGGATGGCCACGTTCGGGCTGCGCTGCTTCGCGTCGGCGGGGTAGGCGAACGACGTGACGTTGCGGCCGTACTCCCAGAACAGCGGCTTCGTGCGCGTCGGCGTCTCGCCGAGGATCGCGGCGGAGATGTCCTCGCCGTCGGGCGAATACCCGTCGGGCAGCTTCGCACCGCACACCTTCGCCAGCGTCGGCACGAAGTCGATGGCAGAAACGACGGTCGTGTCGTTGACGACACCCGCCTTGCCGTGGCCCGGCCACCAGGCCGCGAACGGCACGCGGCTGCCGCCTTCGTACAGGCTGAGCTTCTGCCCGCGAAGGTTGCCGTTGCGGATGCGCGGGAACGGCGGCGACGCCCCGTTGTCGCCGAGGAACAGCACGAGCGTGTTCGTGCCCTTCAACCCGTCGAGCAGCCGGCCGATCTGCACGTCGAGGGCGGCCATCACGGCCTTGTAGTTCGTGCGGGCGACCTCGTCGCCGGCTGCCTTCACGGCTTCCTTCTGCGCGTCCGACGGCACGAACGGCGTGTGTGTGTCGTCGAGCCAGAGGTTGACGAAGCACGGTTTCCCGGCGTTCGACTTCAGGAAGGCGAGCGTCTGATCGACCATCCACCGCGTCCGCTCGTGCCGCGGCACTTGCTGCGGTTCGAGCTTGTCCTGCGGCCCCCACGGCACTGTCTTCAGGCCGAGGGCGGCGGCCGGCTCCGGGCTTTCGTAGGTGCCCAGACCGAGGTCGTAGCCATAGGCGGCGAACTTCGGCGCGTCGGTCACATCGCGGCCGCCGCCAAGGTGCCATTTGCCGACGTGGGCCGTCGCGTACCCGGCTTCCTTGAGGATTCGCGGCAGGCTCGGGGCCTTCGGATCGAGGAAGTCGGCCATCTCGCACGCCTTGTTGCCGGCCTTCGTTTGCAGGTAGCTGGTGATCTTCCAGCGTGCGGGGAACTGCCCCGTAATAAGGCCGCACCGCGACGGCGAACAAATGGGGGCGGCGACGTACCCTTGCGTGAACCGCACGCCCTCGGCCGCGAGGCGGTCGATCTGCGGCGTCTTCAGCATGGTGTTGCCGTAGCACGACGGATCGCCCCAGCCGAAGTCGTCCACGAACACGACGACGACGTTCGGCCGATCGGCGGCGAGCGAAGTCGAGGCGAACAACATCAACGCGACGATTGAGAGGCGTTTCATGGTTTCTCCCCCCACACCTTCGGCACGCGGAAGCCCTTCGCCATCGGCTGCGCCTTCGGCGGCACCGCTTGCTTCGCGTACCCGTCGAGCGTGGCTCGCAGGGCCGCCATCTTCTCCGGTTGCTTCTCGGCGAGGTTCGTCTTCTCGTAAGGGTCGGCCTTCAAGTCGAACAACTCCACGCTCGGCTTCGCGAGTGCCTTGCCGGCGGTGCCTTCGCCGTCGGGGTTGTCGGCGGCTGTCTTCACAACCAGCTTCCAGTCCCCGACCCGCACGGCTCCGCTTGAGGGGGTCGTGTTCATCAGGATGCTCTCGTGCGGCGACGGCTTGCCGGCCGTCAGCACGTCGCCCACGTCTAGCCCATCGAGCGGCAACTTCTGCGACACGCTCGCCCCGGCGATCTTCAGCAGCGTCGGGTACCAATCCACGGCGTGCAGCGGTTCGCGGATGGTCGTGCCGGCGGCGATGTGGCCGGACCACGTCGCGAACGCAGCCACGCGGACGCCCCCCTCGTACAGCGTGCCCTTCCCAGCCCGGTACGGCCCATTGTCGGTGACGACACCCGGACTCGGCCCGCCGTTGTCGCTGCTGAACACGAACAGCGTGTCCTTGACGATGCCCGCCTTCTCGACGGCCGCGACGATCACGCCGACCGCGTCGTCCATCGCCGACAGCATCGCGGCGTACTTCTTCCGCGGGTTCTTCAAGTTCGGGAACTTGGCCAGGTACTCGTCGGGGGCTTGCAATGGCGTGTGGACCGCGTTGAACGGCACGTACAGGAAGAACGGCGACTTTCCGGCCGTGTCGGCGACGAACTTCGCGGCCTCGTTGCCGACGAGGGTGGTGCTGTACCCCTCGTCGCGATTAACGGCGTCGTCGCGGTGCCAGTCGAACCCGCCATCGCGGATGTGGGTGAAGTAGTCGATCGCCCCGTTGTAGTGCCCGTACTGGCGGTCGAACCCGCGTTTCGTCGGCAGGTAGTCCGGCTGGAAGTGGCCGAGGTGCCACTTGCCGCAGATGGCGGTCTTGTACCCGACCGTCTGCAATCCCTGCGGCA
>JBBQCQ010000031.1:0-12858 GCA_038318835.1 Gemmatales bacterium
GTTGGGGGCGAAAGTGAAGGGCGCGCCGCCCGCGGGTGGCGCTTTCCTTGGAACTTTCTCCCCGCGCCCGATTACCCGACCAGAGCGGGCGATGGGATTTGAACCCACGACATCTTGCTTGGAAGGCAAGAGCTCTACCGCTGAGCTACACCCGCCTGATTAGTTGGTAGTTGACCGTTGGTGGTTGGTAGTCCGACTACCAACCACCAACGGTCAACTACCAAATAAGAATGGGTAGGGAGGGATTTGAACCCCCGAATCCCGAAGGAGCCAGATTTACAGTCTGGTGCAATTGACCGCTCTGCCACCTACCCGTGTTTCGTCGCCCTTCGGCCAGAGCCAGCTGTGGGACTTGAACCCACGACCTACGGTTTACAAAACCGTTGCTCTACCAGCTGAGCTAAGCTGGCGGAATGAACCGCCGGAGAGTCAAAGTAGGGCCACCGGCCCCCGTCAGCAAGGGCAATTCGCGTCGGCCCGCCGTGCCGTTGGGGAATGGACACGCGGCGAAGCGGCGGGTTCGCGGCAAGGAGCCTGAGCAGGTATACTGAAGCCCGACCGCGGCGGTCCATCTCATGGTTCGCCGGCGGCGGGGTGTCCCTCGAAGCACGGGCGGTATACTAAAGCCTGATCGCGGCGGTCCATCCCATAGGAATGTACGATGGGTAGCGCAGAAACACGGCTCGTCATCTCCCGCTCCGAGTTTGAGGCTATCCCGCCGGATGAAGAGTATCCCATCGAGCCGCTGTACAACGCCCTCATCGGCGACAGCCCGAACGTCACGCAGCAGCATTTCGAGGAGGCTTTCTCCGACTTGACCCAGGGGCAGCAACTCTTGATGCGGCTTGGTGCGTTCGACAGCAATGTCCTGAACGGCGGGTTAACGCAGTTCTTTTGGAACAAGCCGGACGCGATCTTCGCCGTGCGCGACGATATCGACACGTTGGGCGAAACGGAACTGTTGCAAAACTACGAGTGGGCCGTGCAATCGTTGATCGGCAGCCGCGAACGATGGATCGAACTGAAACAAGAGTGGGACCGAGGGAAACAGAGTCCCAACTTCGAGACCTTTCGCGAGTCTTACGAACTGCTCAAGTTGAACTGGTTCGATCATGCCTACTTCGATTATCGCGAAACCCCGGGTGGGCCACTCCATCGCGGCCTGGGCCATTCTTTGATGACGAAGTTGGCCGAATTCGTTCGTCAACGCCCCTCCGAGTTTATCGCGGAACCGCTCGTAGACTGATCGTCCTGCCACGTCATTTCCCTTTTTTCAAATCCCACGCCCCTCATCGCGAATACTACAACGACAGACACTGATGTCTCTTCGTTTCCCGAGGCCACTCATGCGGTTCACCTACCGAACAGGCGAACGCCCGCTCGCCGGGTACACCGTCAAGCGCGGCGTCGGCATAGGCGGGTTCGGCGAAGTTTACTTCGCCGTCAGCGATTCCGGCAAGGAAGTCGCCCTCAAGCTCCTCCGCGGTTCGTCCGACGTTGAGATGCGCGGCGTCGCGAACTGCTTGAACCTCAAGCACCCGAACCTCGTCCACATCTACGACCTGAAGGAAGACAGTCACGGCGACAAGTGGCTCGTCATGGAGTACGTCCTCGGCGAGAGCATGGCCCAAGTCATCGACCGCCACCCGGACGGCCTGCCGGTGAACCTCGCGGTCGAGTGGTTCCAGAACCTCGCCCGCGCGGTCGCGTACTTGCACGATCATGGTGTGGTCCACCGCGACCTGAAGCCGGCGAACATCTTCCTCGAACACGGCAGCTTGAAGGTCGGCGACTACGGCCTGTGCAAGGCGATGAGCCTGACGAACAAGGCCCAGACGCGAACCGTCGGCACCGTCCACTTCATGGCCCCGGAGATTTCGAGCGGCAACTACACGAAGTCGATCGACATCTACGCTTGCGGGGTGATGCTGCACGAGATGCTCACCGGCAAGTTGCCGTTCGACGGCGAAAGCGACGGCGAGATTCTGATGAAGCACCTGACGGCCACGCCCGATCTGGCCGGGGTGCCGGAGCCGTTCCAGGCGGTGATCTTGAAGGCGCTCGACAAGAACCCGCTGAAGCGATACGCGACCATGACCGAGATGGCGAAGGCCGTGGATGCCGCGTACCCGACGCAACCCGTCGTGCCGGCCCCGCCGATGGCGAAGCCGCACCAGTCCGAACGAACCGAGACCCCCACGCCGGCCGCGAAGCCCACCGAGGCGATTGCCGTGGCTGTCGAAATTCCGAAGGCGGTCCCCGTGGCCCAACCGATTGCCCCCCCTGCGCCGGCGAAGCCGATCCCGGTGGCTGTGCCCGTTCGCACCGAGACGCCGTCAGTCGGCAGTTCCTTCCGCGACCGGCTGACCGACCGCCTGGGGTCGATGCTGCAAGCCCCGGTTGTGGTGGCCGTCGGCATCATCCCGTGGATGGCCGTGACCCGCACCGGCGAGTGGGCGACCATCGGCCGCATGGCCCTGGTCTCGCTGGCCGTGGCCTGGGCATTCCTGCTCGCGGCCGGCCGGGCACGCTTCAAGAAAAGCGACTCCTGGGCACGCCGCCTGCGGTTCGCCTCGCTCGGCCTGGTCATCGGGCTGTTCGCCTTCTGGCTGGAAGGCTGGGTCGGCCCCTCGCTGGACAGCGGCTACGAGGAATCACCGACAGCGAACTCGTACCTCTTCGGCTTCTTACACGTGCCGGCCCGCTCGGTGCCGGTGGTGTGGAGTTACGCTCTCTACTTCGCGTGCGTGTTCGGGGCGGCCCGGTGGTGGCGGATGGCCGCGAAGGACCGCAAGGAGCGGTTCAGCCTGTTCCCGCCATTCGTGGCCGTGTTCTGGGGGCTGGTGCTGTCGTTCCTGTGGCCGTGGCACGCATCGACCATCGAGTTCGGCCTGCTGCCGCTGGTGCTGGGCACGATTGCCGTGCAATGGGTCAGCCCGTGGGTGCCGCCGCCCCCGCCGATGCCGAAGAAGCTGCGGTGGCGAACGCGGTAGTCAGGGGTCAGGAATCAGGAATCAGGAATCAGGAGAAAGAGGTGGTTGTCATGGTCCCGAACCGAACTGTGCGTGTGATGGGCTTACTCGCGCTGGCGTGCGTCGCGTTCGGGCTGACGGGCTGTCACGCGAAGCCCCGGCCCGCGAAGCCGAAACCGGCCGCGAAGGAGCAAGTCCCCGCCCCGCCGGTGAACGACGCCGCGGACCGCTCGGTCGGCGTTCCGCCGGCGGTTCGCCTGCCGGCGATCCGAAGTAGCCAGCCGCACACGAGCCGCGAGGCCGCCTTGACCGACGCGCTGATGGTGGCCCGCACCGAACTCATGAAGCACCTCGACCAACTTGATCCGCCGATCCACGCCCGCCCGTGGCTGGTGAAGATGAAATCGGAGTACGTGAAGGGCGAGGTGCGGGAAATCCTCCCGACGGACGACGAGAAGACGCTCATCAAGGCCAACGGCGTGAACCCGAACGTCCGCTGGGTGGAGATCGATCTGGAACTGACCGAGGACCAGGTGCAGCAACTGCGCTCGACGGAGCGCGTGACCGACGCCTTCCGTGGCGGCGCGATCCTCTTCGCGTTCCTGGCCGCGATCTACGGCTTCCTCCGTCTCGACCAGTGGACGAAGGGCTACCTCACGCTCTGGCTCGGCCTCGCCGCCGGCCTCGCCGTCGGCGGCGTGGCGTTGCTGGTGCTGGCGTGACGCCTGGACTCGCGGCGATACGGGGTGACGGCGTGGCGTCCGCGGCTCGGAACCCGACGGCGATGGGGTATTGAGACCTCCCTGCCGCATCTGACTTCGAGGCTCGGGTTTGCACCCGCCCAACTTACCAGAAATACACCGCACAAGACATCGGGAAATGGGCTAGCCTTTCCAAGGCCGGAAGACCGGGCCCCCATCGCCTATCGCACGCCGCCGACCGGGATGATGTCTTGAATCCGTGCCCGTGGTTTCGTCAAGTCCACGAGCACCGGGTCGGGGGTCGTCACTTCGCTCTTGTTGCCGGCCGCGTCCCATGCCGTCATCCGTAGGTAGACCCTGGCGGGCACCTTCTCGGGCAGCTTCCAGGCGAAACTGCCGGTGTCGGCCAGGCGTACCGTCAGGTCGGTGCCGGCCCCCGCGACGATCGTCGAACCCGTCTCGCTGCCGATCGGCTTCCACGGCCCCGCGAGCGTGTCGCTCCAGGCGATGGCCACGCCGTCCTTCAGCGGGTTCTTGTCCTTGATTTCCCACTTCAGCGTCAGCACACCCGGCCGGTTCGGGTCGGCCTCCGGGGCGTACACCTTGATAAGCGGCGGCGAGAGATCGACCAGCACGCGGAAGTCCGGGACGGCTCCTTCGGTCGGGGGCAGTTCGCTGATGCCCGCCCCGCTGATCGGCACGAGACGGAAGCCGTAGGGGCCTTCCGGTTGCACATTCGCCCGCGTATCGAGGGCTACCCGCAGTGGCTTCTGCTCGCCGTCGTGGACGCTCCACTTGCTCCACGATTTACCGTCGTCGCGGGTCACGTACAGTTCGATCTTGCTGATACCCGACGGCCCGGCTTCGAGCTGATACGGCACGTCGAACTTCAGGAAATTGATCACCTTCACGCCCGGCATCTCGGCCGACGGTGCGGTGGTCGTGCCACCGAGACCGGACCCCATCACGAGTGGGGCCGGGCCGGCGGGCGTGACCGGGGCGGGCAGCGCCGCGGGGGTCGGCATCGTGGGCGGGGCGATCATCGGCGGCGCGATCGCAGGTGAAGTTTTTGGGGTCAGGTCGATGACCGGGGCCGGTGGATTCAGCGGCGCGAGGTTCGACACCGGGGCGAGCTTCGGGAGCACGAGGCCCACCTCGTTGCCGAGTTTCAGGTCCGGGGCCGGGATGCTGGCCGGGGTCGCGAAAGCGGTGGTCGTGCTGCCGGCCACGTCCTTCGATTGCATCGTCACGTTGCCGGCCGCGTCTTCGACCGTCACGCGGACGGTCGCGGCAGCCCCGGCCGGGTTGAACAACGCGGAGCGGCGGTCGGCGGAACTGATCGTCACGCTCTTCCACGCGAGTTCGGAATCGCCGGTCGGCTTCCATTCCAGCTTCGTCTTTGCGTCAGCCGGGTTGCGTTCGTCCACGCTCCAAGCCACCTGCACGTCGTCCCCTTTACGGTCGGCTGTCAGACGCACGACCGGGGCGGTGGCGTCCACGAGCAGCTTTTGCAACGGGGCGGCTTTCGTCACGTCGGCCGGGTCGCGGACGCCGGTCTTGTAGACGATGACCATATTGATGAGGTACACGCCGTCGTCCTTGGCCGTGTACAGAATCGACTTCGCATCGGGCGTGGCCGTGTTGCCGAGTTCCCACACGCCGCTGTTATCGCGACAGACATACAACTCAATGGAGTGAATGGCACTCTTCTGGTCGGCGTCCACGTTCAGGTCGAAGGCGAGGTTCCGCGACTTCATCACCTGATAGTCGCCGTCGGCCGGCTGACCGACGGCCGAGCGAACCGTGGCGAACGCCAGCCACCCGACCGCGAGCGTGACGACGCCGAGTCCCAGCTTCTTTCGTGCTCTGCCTGCCATACCCCACCCCCGGCGACCGGGAATCCGGTTCTTCCGAAGGTATCGGCTTTTCGGGGCCGTCAACTTCACTTCGGGTGCGGAATGTCGGAAATGGTTCAAGTCGCGGTTGGTCATAAAATACTTCCTGACACCCGCTCCCGCCGGAAGACACTTGATGACCGCCGACGACCTGCGCAAGGTGCTCGAATCCGTCCGCGCCGGTGAAACCGAGATCGCGGCAGCCGTGCAGCAACTTTCGCCGACGGGCGACCTGGGCTTCGCCACGCTCGACCTACAGCGGCGGGAACGCTGCGGGTTCCCGGAGGTCGTGCTAGCCGAAGGGAAGACGGCGGACTGGGTGGTTCAGGTCGTTCGCCGAATGCACGAAGCCGGGCAAGACTGCCTCGCCACGCGGGTGAATGCCGAGCAGTTCCGCCTACTCGCGGAGGCCTTCCCGCAAGCGGAAGTCGATGCCCTCGCCCGCACGTTCTGGCTGCCGACACCGGGCGACCGCCCGCCGCGGGTCGGCGACGTGCTCGTGGTGACGGCCGGCACCGGCGACCTGCCGGTGGCCTACGAGGCGATCAACACCGCCCGCGTGATGGGGGCGAACGCCGACCTGATCGCCGACGTGGGCGTGGCCGGGTTGCACCGCATCCTGCGCAAGAGTGACCGCCTGGCCGCGGCCGACGTGGTGATCGTGTGTGCCGGCATGGACGGCGCGCTACCGAGCGTGGTCGGCGGGTTGGTGGACTGCCCGGTGATCGCGGTGCCGACGAGCATCGGCTACGGGGCCGCGTTCGGCGGCGTGGCGGCGCTCTTGACGATGCTGAACAGTTGTGCGGCCGGCGTGGTGACGGTGAACATCGACGCGGGGTTCAAGGCCGGATACGCGGCCGCTCTGATGGTGCGAAAAAGAAAAAACCCCGCGTAGCGGGTCGCCCAACGCCCGACCGCGACTACCGCCTCAGGACGAGGTCGAGTGCCCAGCACCCGCGGCGGTGGTTCGTGCCGTGCCGCAGGTGGTCGAGCAGCGGCCGGTCGGGGCAGTTCGCATCTTCGAGGGCGTCGGCCAGGATCGGCAGGCGGTCGAAGGCTTGATCGTGCTGCACTCCGAGTGCGAGGGACTTCGCGACTTCGGGCACCTGGAACGTCGTGCCGTCGGGCAGGAGCAGGCCGCCGCCGACGAAGTCGGGTTGCACGATATATTCGCGATTGAGTGGCGGGAAGAGTTCCCGCAGCAGGTCGCAGACGCGAGCGTTGAATTCTTGCCGCGCCTGCGGCCTAAGACATTCGGGGGCGGCGAGTACGAACGCCTGTTCGCCCCACTCGAGTGCGGCCCGGCGGCCGTTGGTGGGGTCGTAGCTGATGGCCGCTTCGACCATGAGCGCGACCGACGCTTCAAAAGACCCGTCGGTCATGTCGCGGAAACTCGACCGGCCGAGGTGATCCATAACTCGCGTTTGTTTCTCACGGTACGCCGCGTACTCCACTTCGCCGTCCGCGAAACGCTCATACAACTCAAACATCTGCCGCATCGGGTCGGTCAACTGTTCCCACAGAAGTCGTCCGACGCCGGGCAGGAAGAGCTGTTCCTTTCGGCTGGTCCACTTCTTCCCAACTCCTCGCAAAATGGACTTCGGATTCCGGCACGCCAGCCATTCCGCCTCGGTCATCGGCGGCCCCGGGGTTGTTGGAACGCGGCCAGCAACTCCACGTCGTCCTCGGTCGAAGCCGTCGGCTTCTCGGGCAGTGGGGCCGGGGCGGGCAGTTCGATTCGGGCGTCGCCGATGACCCAGTCGAGGAACCGATCCGAGTTCCACGCCGCGACGCCGGCACGCCGTGCGGCTTCGTGCAACCGCGAATCGTTGGACACGACGACGAGGCCGGCTAACGGTCGCAACAACAGCTTTTCGATCTCGTCATCGGCCGTGCGGCCGAAGCGGACGCGGACGCCCTGATGGTCGGTTTCCGCCGACGACCCCGGCCCGTCGAACACGACCCGCAGGTCGGCCTTCTTCGCGCGGCCGATGCCGGCCAGCCAGTCGAGGAACCGGCGGCGGGCCGGTTCCAGCCGTTGCGTCGGCTTCGAGGTCAGGTAGCCGGCCGCGTGCATCAGGTTGTAGCCGTCCACCAGGAATGGCACGTTAACCCTTCTTCGGCTTGGTGAGGACGATCAGCACCGTGGTCGGCTTCGCGTCGAAGCCGGTCGGCCGCGGCTGGCCGGGCAGGGCCAGGTGAATTTTCAGCGTGTCGCCGGTCAGGTCGTACAGGCCGGAGTACGTGCCCTGTTCGGCCTTCACGCCCGCGTCCAGCGTCAGGTCGAGGTGCTTCTTTTCGGCGTCGATCTTGTAGGATGCGGTTCGCCCGGCGGTGATCGACTCGGCGTCGATGACCACGCGCGTGACGTTCTCCTTGAGCTTCGTCGCGAGGTCGCCGCCGGCCGTCGATTCGCGGACCAGCGACCACTCGCCGACTAATGGCGACTTCGGCTTGTCGTCCGCGGCCGACACGGGAAGGGCCATCAGCATCGCGACGAACAACGATCGCATCGGCAGTCTCCAGGGGGGGGCGGTAAGCGTGATTGTACAGGCCGTCGGACGGGGGCGATAGTCGCAGCAAGCCGTTTCAGTCGGCGACGCCGACCTTCGCCTCGACGATGCTGAACAGAAACGCTTCCGGGTCGGTGCGGTTGAGCTTGAGCACGCCCGTCACCTTGACCGGCGTCTTCACGGCGTCGGCCGTGCCCTTCGCAAGTTGCACGCTCACGATGCCGACGGGTTCGGGCAGTTCGCAGAACCAACACCCGACCGGGAACTCGGTGAACAGGAAGGCGTCCAGTTCAGTGTCGGCGGTCGTCGGGCGGATGAAGCCGACGAGCGTCACCGGCTTGCCGTCGAGTTTGTCCACGAACTTCAGGTGCGTGACGGCGAACCGTTTGCCGATGATCGTCTCGGCGAGTGCTGCCCAGGATAGCGAGGTCGGGCCGTCGGGGTTGATCGGTGGGAGCTTGCTTTCGTCGAAGGTGCGGGCCAGCGGGCGAGGCGAACGGAAGACGAGCGTGCCGCGGTCGGTCGTGGCGTGGTCCCGCTTGTCCAGGTCATCGACGACGGCCCGCCACTGCTGCCGCTTCGCGCGGAGCGTCTCAGACTTCATGCCGAACTCGGTCACGCAGCCGTCGAGGATGCTCGCGGCGGTGCGCACGTCGCCGGCAGTGTGCGCGATCTCGGCGAGTTGCCAGAGCAACCGCCCGTCGGCCGGGAGCCAGAGGGCGAGTTGCTGCACCACGGCCGCGTCGGCGGCCTTCGCGAAGAGCGCGTCCGGCGCATCGGCGGGCGACTTCCCCTCCTTGCGGCGGAGGCGGACGAGCTTCAGGTGGGCCTCCTCGGCGGCCTTCGCCGCCGGTGAGGCGAGCGAGACGGCTTCTTCGAGGGCCGCTTCCGCCTGGGCCAGGTCGTCGGCCATCTGCCACGCGGTGCCGAGGTTGGCCGCGAGGCGGAAGTGCTTCGGATGATCGCGAACCGCCGGCCGCAGCAACTCGACGGCCTTCGCGGCCTTACCGAATCGGACGAGCAGTGCGCCCAAGTCGGCCGTCTCGTCGGCCGTTAGCTTCCGCGAGGCGGCGAGACTATCGAGGCGGGCGAGGGCGGCGGCGTAGCTGTCGTACAGGGGCGACACCGCCTTCGGCGACGCGAGCAACCTAAGCGACCGCTGATCGGTCAGGAAGCCTCGCCACTTCGCGGGCAGCGGGTTCGTCGTCTCGCCAGAGTAGTGCAACCCGGCGAACGACGGCGAGGCGGCGAGGAGCAATACGAGCATTGCGAGTCGGGTCATGGTGCCTCCGCGGGTTCGAGGACCCAGAGCGGGCCGTCGCTGTCGAGCCACCACTCCTTCGCGGCCGGTTCGCGGACGCGGATCGCCGTGGCCTCGTCGATTCGCACGAGTTCGCCGGCCTCGAAGGCGAGGCCCGTTTCGCGAAGGTAGCCGAGGACGCCGCTGAAGAGGTGGAACAGGCGTTCGCCGTCGGCGTGGGCCGGCGAGTGGTAGGCGAGGTTCGGCAAGCCGAACCGCGGGCAGGCGAAGGTGCGAACCCAGACGCCGGGCACGTCGGTCAGTTCCATCTTGACGAACCCGCCGTACAGGAACGGCACCGGCAGACCACGGAGGGTGGCGAGCATGTCTTCGCCGTCATCGTCCGGGAGCAGTGCGAAGCTGGCCACTGCGGCACGCGCTTCCTCGTTCAGCGTGACGATCGCGCCGAGGTGCGCGAGTGCCCCGGCCACGCAACCGACCGCGACCATCTGTTCGAGGGCGTCGGCGTGCCGGCCGGCGTAGTAGAGCAGGGCGTGGGCGCGGTGCCGGCGAGCGGTGTCCTTGAAGTCCGGCGGCAGCAGGGCGGGGCGAAGGCAACTCTCGACCGCGTTCGGCGGCATCGGCGCATCGAACGCGACGACCTTCACCGCGTGTTCGTCCCACGCGACGAGGCCAAGCAAGGTCGGTGGCGGGCCGTCGGGCGTGACGCCGGTGGCGTCGGCAGGCAGCGCGTTCGCGGGCACGAGATCGACCGCCGCGGACGACAGAGTAGGGTGATAATCGCGGACGACGGTCGCGAACGCCTCGGCCGTCAGGTCAGTCAGGTCGGCGAAGAGAAGTTGCAGCGCGGCGGGGTTTGGCCGGTTCGCGACGGCGGTGAAACGCTCGGAG
The DNA here is from genome assembly GCA_038318835.1 of Gemmatales bacterium. GTDB lineage: Bacteria > Planctomycetota > Planctomycetia > Gemmatales > Gemmataceae > Limnoglobus. The sequence continues at coordinate 10,234 of JBBQCQ010000031.1, forward strand.
AAACTCATACCCGCATCATACGGGAAGCGTCACCCGTCCGCCTTCTTCGGCAGCGCGTTGAACCGGCCGGGGTCAAACTGGTCGCGCGGTTTGGCCTTCGGGGGCGATGCAACCACGGGCGGTGGCGTCACCGCAGTCGTGGGGGCGAACGGCTTCGCCGCGACAGGCTGCCCCGATGTGGCGACGATCGCACCGGGCAGAACCGCTGGTTCCGGGTCCGGCCGGGTCGCGATGACGAAGCCCTTCACGGTGGTCGATGGCAACACCTTCACGACCCAGGCTTCGAGATGTTGGAACGCGGGCCGCTGGCGGTCGGCGAAGGCCGCGACCTTCTGCCCACCGTGGGCGGTGACGGCGTAAGTCAGCAGCGGGCTGGCCGGCGGGTTGTCGCGGGTCAACTGGCCGGCGGCGGCCTTCAGGTTGGCAGCCGTCGCCTCGGGGTTGACGTACCCCTCGGCGATGCGAGTGAGCTTGAAGGTTCCGGCGTGGGCCTTCTGCGCGTGGCACGTCCCGCACTGGTTCAGCAGCACCGGCTGCACCTTCGCCGCGAAGGCGATCCCCGCGTCGGCCGGCAGGTTCGGCACCTGCGGCAAGGCCTGTTCGACAGCCGGCATCGCATTCGCGAAGGCATCGACACGCGGCTTCGCGGCGGCTTTCTCCAGGCGGGTCACGGCCTTCTTCGCGGTGGCGTTCGTAGGAGCCAGGGCGGCGGCGGTCTTCGCGTGGGCCAACGCTCGGTCGGTCATGCCGACCTTCTCGCACCAGTTGGCGAGTTGCAATGAGCCGTCGGCCGTGGTGGTGTTCACCTTGCCGGCGACGAAGTCGTACAGCCGCTCGCGGGACTCGGCCACGTGCGCGATCTGCCGGGCCGCGACGATTTTCGCGGCGCCGTCGGCCGTGGTCACGCGGAGGACGCCGTCGATCTCCTGCACCGTGCCTTCCAGCACGCTCAGGTCGTCGAGCAGAATCGCTTTCGTCTGGGCCAGAGCCGGTAGGCCGCTCAGCAACAGGACCACGACGGCACACGAAGAGAATCGCTTCATGGTTGCCGGTTATAACTTCTGCTGAAGACTGAGCAAGAGGAAAAATCGGAACGCGGAGAACGCAGGATTTGCTCGGATAAATCCAAAGCCGATTATGATCTGATCTGGATTTATCCGGCGTTCCAATCCTGCGTTCTCCGCGTTCCGATTTCCTCTTCCTATTCCCCCGCGTACACCGTTCGGCCGCCGTCCACGGGCAGCAGCACGCCGGTTTGGAAATCGTTCTCGACCAGCGAGAGCACCGCCTGTGCCACGTGATCCGGGCGGCCCTCGCGCTTCACGAGGGTGGCGTCGATCACTGCTTGCTTCTCGTCGGCGGGCATGTCCGGCGGCAGCATAACCGGCCCCGGCAGCACGGCGTTCACTCGCACCTTCGGGTTCCGCGTGCCGAGTTCCACGGCCAGGCACCGCGTGATGGCCGACACTGCCCCCTTACTGGGGAAGTATGCGGCGTAGTCGAGGTACGGCCGCACCTCGGCCCAGTCGCCGAGGTTCACGATCGCGCCGCCGTCGGGCTGGGCCACCATCGCCAGGCCTACGTGCTGGCACATGAGGAAGGTGCCGAGAGCGTTCGTGTCGAAGTGCTTCCGCACGTCGGCGGCCGTCACGGCTTCCAGCGGCTTCTTCTCCCAGACCGCCGCACAGTTCACCAGCACATCGATGCGGCCAAACGTGGCCAGGACATCGCGAACCAGGTTGCGCACGGCGTCCTCGTCTTGCAAGTCGGCGGGGAAGGTTTGGGCGACAACGCCGTGCCGTCGAAGGTCCGCGGCCGTCTCGTCCGCGTCGGCCGCGGACGTGTGGTAGTGGACGGCGATGGCATACCCGTGCTCGGCTAGGGTGTTCGCGACGGTCGCTCCCACTCGCTTCTTGCCGCTGCCTGTCACCAGCGCGACGCGATTCGTTGTCATGGGTCCTTCACCTCGAAGCGTGGGCGGGTATCGTGATCCGCATGAACATCCTAGTCACGGCTGGCAACACGCAGTCGCCCATCGATCGCGTGCGATGCATCACGAACGTGTTCAGCGGCCGCACCGGGGCGACCATCGCGACCACAGCCGCGAACCTCGGGCACGCCGTCACGCTGTTCACCTCGCACCCGGAGACGGTCCCCGTTGGGGCGAATGTCCGCGTCGTGCGATACTGCACCTTTGAAGACCTGGAAACTCTCATGGCGAACGCGATTCCCGGCGGCACCTTCGACGCCGTGATTCACGCCGCTGCGGTGAACGATTACCACGTTGTTGGCACTTTCACCCGCGACGGCGAACAGTTCGTAGACGTGTCGGCCGGCAAGGTGAAGGGCCACCACCCCGAGTTGTGGCTGCGACTGACACCGGCCCCGAAGCTGATCGACAAGGTCCGCACCGACTGGCACTTCGCCGGCATTCTTGTGAAGTTCAAACTCGAAGTCGGCGTGACAGAGGCGGAACTGCTCGCGATTGCCGAGCGGTCGCGGGTGCATTCGCGGGCCGACCTGATGGTGGCGAACACGCTCGACGGCATGACGGGCTGGGCTTACCTCGGGGCCGGCGATTACCGACGCATCGAGCGACCCCGCCTCGCGGCCGAACTACTCGCG
>JBBQCQ010000032.1:0-12725 GCA_038318835.1 Gemmatales bacterium
TCTCCAGCGACCAGCGTGTTCGCGTCTCCCCGACCGGCCTGTATTGTTACCCCGACATTGTCGTCCTCTGCGGCGAGCCGGAGTACGACGGCGAGACGCTGTTGAACCCGCAAGTCGTGATCGAAGTTCTGTCCGACTCGACCGACAACTACGACCGCACGACGAAGTTCCGGCACTACCAGCAAATCGCCGCCCTGCGGGAGTACGTCCTTGTGTCGCAGGACGAACCCGTGATCGACCGCTTCGTGCGGCAGGACGACGGGTCGTGGAAGCTGACGACGTTCGCCGGCGTCACCGCGACGTTCGCCCTCGATTCCGTGCCGGTGACGATTCCGTTGACCGACATCTATCGCGGCATCACGTTCGAGCCGCTGCCGCTCCAACCGAAGATCGCCCTCACCGAGGCTACGTGACGCTCACTTCAGTTCCTTCACCGCGATCAACGCGAACTCCACGGCCGTCTTCGCGTCGTGCAACTGCAACGCGATGCGGCCAGTCTTCGCACGGGCTTGCGGGTCGGTGTAGGCCATCGACTGCTGACCGTTGACGTACACCTCGAACTTGTTCCCCTTCGCCACCAAGTCCAGGTCGAACCACTCGTCGGACCGCACGAAGTCGTTGATCTTCGATCGTTCGACCGCTGTTCCGTAGGGGAACAGGCTGCCTGTCGGCTGGGCGGGCAGGTTCGCGGAAATTTGGGCCTCGTATCCGAGGGGGAAACCTGCGGCCCCGATCTTCGGGCCGAAGGTGCTGCGGACGTACACGCCGCTGTTGCCGCCGCTGTTGACCTTCGCCCGCACCTTCACGTGGACGTCGCCGTAGTCCTTCTTCGTGTACAGGTGGCTGGTGGCAGTTCCCGCCCCGACGAGGTGGCCGAACTGCGTGACCTTCCATCCGTCCTTTTGGGCCGGGTGCGTCTCCCACCCGACCAGCCCGCGGCCGTTGAAGATGGGGTGGAAGTCAGCCTCGGCCGCGGTGTCGTTGGCCGCGGCGATGCGGTAAAGGACGGCCCGCCCGCTGTTGCCCCGCCCGCCGAACGTGCCGACCGTGGTCGCCTTGAACGTGCTCCCGTCGCGGGTGCCTGTCACGGTCGTGAAGTGGGCCGTGTTGTTCAGCGGTACTTCCTTCCACGTAATCTTCGTACCGTCGATGGTGCCGGTCACGGTGGCCGGGTTGCGGTTCGGGCCGTTATCGACCACCGACCCGGTGAACGTGCCGCCGGTTCGCTTGTCGACGACCAACTCGTAGAAGCCAGAGCCGCCGGCGTAGTCCCCCTTCTCGATGATCTTCACCCCGCGCCACGCACTGCCGGTGACGAACAGGTCGTCCTTCGCAACGACGACCGGCGGTGGTGGCGAGACGGCGGGTGGCGCGGCGGGTGGGGCAATGGCAGGTGGTGCGACGGTCACGGTCGGTTCCTTGATCTCGATCTTGCGGAACTCGATCACACTCGCCCCGACGTAGGCTTCCAGCGAGATGAACCCCTTCGCGGATCGGTGGGCGAAGTTCGGATCGTTGTACCGGTTCACGACGCGGTCATTAATCTTGATGGTGATGTCCCACCCGGACGCGATGACATCCATCACGAACCACTCGCCGGGCAGGGCGGGCGTGTCGGTGGGATTCGAGAGAATGTAGTTGCCACACATCAGCCCGCCCGTCCACGTCGGGACGTTCTTCTTGGCCTCGATATCGACCTTGTACCCTGTGATCCACCGGTTGTCCTTGGGCGACGGGAACATTTCGTTGTCGGCAACGCGGAAGTAGATGCCGCCGCCGCCGCCGCGGTTGATCCGGGCCTCGGCCCGCAGGTGGAAGTCGGCGTAGTCCTTGCGGGCCGTGCGGAGATACGCTTGCGGTTGTCGAAGGGGCGGGGTGGCGGTGGCCCGCCCGCTGAGTACGCCGTCCTTGACCGTCCACTGCCCCGGATAGTCGGGGTGCGGCTCCCACCCGGTCAGGTCTTTGCTGTTGAACAACGAGACGAATCCATCGGCCGGCGGCGTGACAGGCGCAGCCGCACTCAGGTCGGTGAACGCGATATTGCGGAAGATGGTTTCTTTCGCCGTCATCTTGCCGTGGATTTGCCACGCGATGACGCCCTCGTCGGGCAGCGACGGGTAGTCGCCATCGATGGCGGTCACGCCGTTGACCGTGATGGTCACGTGCTTGCCGACGCAGCGGACGTGGTAGTCGTTGAAGTCGGCGTCTTTGTACGCCTTTGCCACCTCGGGCCGGGCTTTCTCCTTCAGCGGATCGAGGTTCGGCTCGGTAATGAGGCTGCCGGGCGGGTACGCGAAGTCGGCGGAGTCGATCTCGACCTGCGGGCCGACGACCTTGAACGTCGCCGCGTCCTTGACTTGCGAGCGGAACTGCAACCCACTGTTGCCAACGCCGTCCAGCCGGCGGACCTGGAACTTCAGGTCGAAGTCCTTGTACTTCTTGTCGCTGACGAGGAACGTGTGGGCGGGGATGCCGGGCGGGATGCGGGCAACGATGGCCCCGTCTTCGACGTGCCAGTACCCCGGCAAGCCGTCCCACCCGGCGAGGTCTTTGCCGTTGAAGAACAACGACGAATTGCTCGGGGCCAGATCGCGAATCTCGATGTTCCTGAACTTCAACGCGCCGGTGTAGGCTTTGAAGCCGATCTTCCCCTTTTGTCGCATGAGGCCGGCTGGGAACCCGTCGGCCGGTTTCGAGGCCGAGTCGTACTGGAGATCGACGCACGACTGACCGTCGAACGTGGCGCGGCACGTGTCGCCCCGAACGGTGACCTCACACGTGTACCACTGTCCGACGGCAACCTGCGGCTTCGCCGTGGGCGGGACGTTCCCCCCGGACGCCTTCATGTAATACGCCGTGCCGGTCGCGTCGCCCGCCAGCGGGTTGGTCAGCGTGATGAGTGGGTGGTCCGAGAACTCCCGATTGTTGATCCGAGCCTTTTCCCCGATGATTGCCCGGAGGGCGACAGCCCCGACTGCCCCCGGGTCGGTGACCTGGAAGTCGAACCGGAGAGTGAAGTCGGCGGAGTCCTTGTCGAACAACAAGTAGCTCGGCGTTTGCGGCGACACAGCGGTTGCGACGATGCTCCCGTCTTCCACCGCCCATGCGCGGGCCTCGCCGCCCTCGACCGACCACCCGGTCAGGTCTTTGCCGTTGAAGAGCGTCTGGTAGCCGATGGTCGTGCGGAGCGGCGGCGGCGATTTCGCGATGGCTTTCAGGGAGACGTTGTCGAACCACCCGGTGTTGTGCTTGTTGCCGGGCCGCGGAACCAATCGACTCCGCAACACGATCTGGACGGCGCGGGTGCCGGTCGGCGGGGCGGCCGTCTTGCCGTAGGGAACCCACGTGTGCGTGTGAGCGTGTTCGCCGGTGTCGTAGCCGAGAGACAGCTCCCTGTTGTCCTTGTCGAGGAAGAGCATCTTCAACTGGCTGGTGTCATTGTCGTAGCTGCCGAGTTGCACCGAGACGTTGAACTCCAACTTGGCCCCGTCGATCTCGGCGGCGTACCGGCTCACGTCGATGTCCTGCTGCAGAATCCCCTCCTGGCAATCGCCCGCGCAGAAGCAGTGATTGTTTAGCGCCTTGTACCAGCTTCCCTTAATCCCCTTCCACCCGTCTAGGTTCGTCGTGGTGCAATCGCCGTTGAGCACTAACTCACCGGAGGGGAGGGGGTTCGTGGGGACGACTACGACGGGCGCGGCCTTCTTCTCCAGCCGGGCGGTGACGATCTTCCGCCCGCCGTCGGAGAGCGTTACCTCTTCGCCCGTGGCCGTGAAGCCGTCTTTCTTCACTTCGACCGTGTGCGTGCCCGGCTTGACGTGGACTTCCGCCTTCTGCTTCCCCTTGTCCCATGTCACCGTCACCTTCTCGCCGTCCACAAGAACCTCGGCGTCTTCGGGCAGTTCGGCCAGAACGATCACGCTGTCCTTCGTCTTCACTTTGAACAAGCCGGCCGCGGACAGGCCGAGGAACGCAAGCACCAGCACCCCGACGGCCGCGAACGGCCACCGCGGCGTTCGCTTCGGTTTCCGCCGCGGCTCGGCGGCGAGTTGCGTGAATGGTTCGGTTTCCGGCACCGGCTTGCGGAGGACCGTCGGCACAGGGCCGACGCCGGTCGCGTGGAGGAGGCTCAGCGGGTCCGGCGTGACCACGGGCCGGCCGATCGGCTTCGTCGCCGTCGTGGTCGTGGTCGTCGTCGTCAGGCTTGCTTTCAGTACGGCCATGACCTCGTCGGCGTGGGCCGGGCGGTGGGCCGGGTTCTTCGCCAACAGGCGGTCGATGAGCGAAGCGAGTTCCGGGGGCAGGTCGGGCACGGCGATGGCCACGCTCGGCAGCGGTTCCGGCGACGCCAGGTCGGCCATCACCGCGAACACGCCCTCGTCGGCCCCTGGGTACGGCAGTTTCCCCGTCGCCAGTTGGTATAGGATGACGCCGAGCGAGTACAGGTCGGTGCGGTGATCGACGGTCTTGCCGCGGGCCTGCTCCGGCGACATGTACGCGGGCGTGCCGAGGAGTTCGCCAGCTTTCGTGATCTCGGTCGCCCGGTCGATGGGGCGGGCGAGGCCGAAGTCGATGATCTTGACGGTCGGCTTGCCGGTACGGGCGTCGGTGCCGAGGTGGATGTTGGACGGCTTCAGATCGCGGTGAATCATGCTCACGCGGTGGGCATCGGCCAGCCCCTTCGCGATGCCGTAGGCGATCCGCCGCCAGGAGTCGGTGGCCATCGGCTTGGGCTTCTGGTCAAGGGTGACGCCGGCGAGCAGTTCCATCGTGAGGAAGGGTGCCCCATTCACGACGCCGCAGTCGTACACCTCGGCCACATGGGCCGACCGCACGGCCACGGTGGCGCGAGCTTCTTCGAGGAACCGCACGCGGAGCTTCTCGTTCTCGGCATACTTCGGCAGGATAACCTTGAGGGCGACGGTGCGGTGCAGGGTGGAATCGATGGCCCGGAAGACCATGCCCATACCGCCCTGCCCGAGCAGATCGACGACGCGATAGCGGTCGAGCGTGCCGAGGTCGGTCGGGTGGTCGGGCAGCGGCGGGCCAAGGAACGCGAGTTCCGGGTTGGACGGGGTCTTCATCCGGCGGAGGATTTCGTCGGCGAGTGTGCCATCGGTGCTGTTCGAGTTGGTGTTGACAGCCGCTCGTGCGTTGGCCAGTAGCGGGTCATTGGCCGCGAGGCGGTCGAGTTCCGCGCCGCACGGGGTGCAGGCGAGGAGGTGATCGGCGACCGTCTCGGCCGTCGGGGCGGCACACGAGCCGAGCATCCAGTCCCGCAAGGTGTCGTCGGTCGGGCAGGTCTGAAACTGTTGCATGTTCGCTCTCCGTCGCCGCGAGATGAGAAGAGTACGGAGACGGGCGGGGAATCTTTCCAGAATTTCTTGGCTGCACGTTTTCACCCCGAAGGGGTGAAAACCGGCCCATTACCCCTGCACATTTTCCAACAGCCCCCGCAGGCGGGTGAGCAGGCGGTTGCGGACGAGGTAGACGTAGCCGACTTCCACGTCGCACACCGTTGCGACGGTCGCGGCGGGGACTTCGTCGAGCACGTACTGCCGGAAGATCGACCAGATGTCGGGCCGCACTTGCGATTCCAACAGACCCAGGGCGGACCGCGTCAGGATGATCGTTTCCTGACGCTCCAACTCGTCGGGCACCTCCGCGGCCGCGAGCTGCGAAAGGTGCTGTTCGCCGGCCGGGTTGCCGCGCTTGCGGAACAGATCGATGCACTTCGTCCGCGCGATCGTTTTTAGCCACGCCCGGAAACTGCGGGACCGATCGTACTGCCACGTCGGCAGCCGCTTCGCCAGTTCCAGGAACACGTCCTGCCCCACGTCGGCCCGGTCGTCGCGGTGCGGGATCGTCTGCCGGACCCAGTGATCGACCAGCGGCACGAGCAATCGCACCAGGTCGTCCCACGCGGCCCGGTCGTTGTTCTCGCGGACGCGCTGCAACAGCGTGACCGGCGTGTTCGGGAGCAGGCGGTGGCGCGTGAGGCGGTCCAACGACGAGAGCGGTTGCGAACGCGAGGCGGAAAGACTGTCGTGCTTCATGGAGAGTCGATCCCACGCCGGGGGCAGCATCATTAAATACCCGACCGAAGGATCGGGTATAGCGGTCCCATCGATTCTCGCGGTTGCGAAGGCTGCAAAGTCTCGCGAAGCTGTGCCGTCGCTCGGCACCCCGCGGCCGCGTGAACTAGAGCGACTGTACCGGCTGGGCGGTTCCCCTTCGACCCTCGACCGACTCGTTCCAGGATACCGTCATGACGGCACGACCGCTGGTCGGCCGGCGGGGGACCATCATCCCTTTGCTGGCCGTCTGTTCCGTGGCTCTGTTCGGGTTCGTCGCGCTGGCGATCGACCTGGGAATGCTCGCGGTGGCTCGCGGTCGGTGCCAGAACGCGGCCGACGCCGCCGCCCTGGCCGGCGCGCGGGTGCTGGACAACCGCTACCCCGACGGCACCGACCCAGACGCCTACGACAACCGCCGGACGACCGCCGTCGAAACTGCAATGACCGTCGTGCAGTCGAACCCGTTCCTCGATCAAACTTACACGGCCGCTCAGATTCGCGTCGCACGGGCGGGCCTCTACGACTACGATCCGAAGGCCGAGCGGTTCGGGCCGATCTTCCCGACGAACAAGCCGGCGAACAAGTCCTGGTCGGCCGTCGAGGTGGAAGTCGATGGCGAACAGCCGGCGTACTTTGCCGGCGTCCTCTGCGTGGCGTCGCTGCCGATGACCGCTCGCGCCGTGGCCGCCCACCGGCCGCGGGATGTGTCGCTGGTCGTCGATATGTCCGGGTCGATGCAGTTCTCCAGTTCCACGCACTGGGAGCCGGGCACGGCCAATTCGACCGACGTGGTGTTCGGCCTGCTCAACCCCGACCCGGACTACCCGCGGTTCGGCCACTATCAGCGATACACGCAATACCAGACCACGACCCCGGCGAAGAACCTTGTGGCCGGGACACCGGCGAGCCGCCCGAACCCGCTGCAGATGAAGGCCGCATTCGTCGGCGGCACGGGCGAAGTCTTCCCGCCGAACAACCACACGATGGAAACGCCGAACGGCCCGCCGCTGATTCGCGACTTCGCCTTCGACCCGGTCAACCGCGACGACCCGACGCAGCCGACCGGGTCGGTCGCCTCGTTCGCGAGCTTGTGGAACGCCTTCCAGCGGTGGTACCCGCCGGTGGTGTCCGACGGCGACCCGAACACACTCACGCCGCCGACGTACAACTGGAGCAACTACCGCGCGACCGACACGACGAACACCCACGGCCCGACGCCGGCCCCGCCGAGTTTTGGCGAGCAAATCGACGACAGCGTGCCCTACGTGGGCGACCGCTACCCCCGCAAGGGGGCGGCCTTCGGCGGTTCCTGGGACCCGAACTCGCCGACCGGCGCGGCCCGCACGCTGATTGACTATCTGCTGCTCAATCCGACGCCGGCTCCGCGGCTGCTTCCGCCGGGGCGACCACCGACCGTCACGGGCAACACGACCGAGGGCGGCAATAGTTGGGAGAACTTTTACGACGACGGCTGGGAGCGGAAGGGGTACGACCTGGACGTGCCGGCGTACATCGTGTCGGTCCGCGCGAACACGCCGCCGAAGCCGGGTACGCCGTTTCAGGGCTACTCGATGGGGCCGGGGTACTGGGGGAAGACATTCTTCATGTGGCCACCCGACCCGCGATGGGGGAACCCGGACGCCGCGGCCGCCACCCCACGGCCCGACTTGCCGAGTACGGCCAACCCCGCGAAGGACGCGGCCGGCAACTGGATCGCCGACTGGCGGCGGCGGTTCTTCCTCCGCGGCGACAGCCCGGCCGCCGGCAGCCCGACCGGCTACCGGTCCTTCGACCCGCAGGCCGACAATGACCCGGCCACGGCCGGCATCCAGAACGTCAACGAGGCTCTCTTACGCACGACCGCCGGCCACACGCTCAGAGATCCCGGCACCGGCACCGTGCGGAACTATCGCATCAACTATCGGGCGGTTCTCGCCTGGATTCGCAGTGGGCCGCAGGTGCTGCCGCCGAATCTGCGGGCCGGGCGGGTGCTGTACTACACGTCGATCCCGACCCACGTGGACGACTTCGCCACCGATGCCGACCAGCGGTTCTGGCGGGACTACATCGACTTCGTCCTCGGCTACGCCGGCAATGTCACCGGGTACGATCCGCGGTTCACGCTCGCCGGCGTCGAGACGCAGCCGTGGCCGGAAGGGGCGAGCATTTCGATCGGGGCGACCTCGGCCTTCCAGCCCGACCCGATGAAGCCGGCGAACCCCCGGCCGTACCTGAACGCCACCGACAACCCGAACCGCCCGCGGATGCACTTCTGGTTCGGCCCCTCCACGATGCTCTCGTTCCTGGCCACCCGCTCGCCAGGCAAGAACTGGCTGCCGGGCAACGCCCACGAGGCGCAGGGCTGGCAACTGAAGGTCGGCCTTCAGTCGGCCCTCGAAGACGTGAAGAACAACCACCCCAACGACAGCGTCGGCATGGTCTTCTTCGGGTATCCGAACTACACGACGCCGCGGGTGGCCGTCGGCCAGGACTGGGCGAACCTGAAGAACTCGCTATTCTTCCCGCTCTCGCTGCTGCCGCAGGTGAAGGCGGGGAATGCGTCGGCCGAGGTGCGGGCGTTCAATGCCGGGTTCGGCTCGGCCCTGCTGGGCAACCTACCGAACGCGAACGGCCAGACCGACCCGAACACCGGCCTGGCGCTCGCGTTCAACTCGCTCCGCAAGTCCAACGGCGGCCGCACGGGGGCGGCGAAGATCGTCATCTTCGAGACGGACGGCGTGCCCAACGCCTTCCAGGACTTCACGCTTAGCGGCGGCGGTGCGACGAGCCTCTACACCTACAGCGGCTCCGGGGCGAACCGCAGCAACGGCGACTTCGATGTGATGGAACGAGCCTATGACGTGGCCCGGCAGTTCACGCAACTGACGACCGACGGCGGCCACTCGCTGCCGAACGCCCCGGCCCGCATCTACCCCATCGCATTCGGCGACCTGTTCACCTCGAGCAGCCCCTTCAAGCAGACCGCCCTGACCTTCCTGCAAACGATGGCCTACCACGGCAAAACCGCCGCCGCCGCCGCCGCCCCGCTCCCTGCGGAGCAGATCATCACCGGCCCGTCGGAGGTGCGAATCAAGAACATCCAGCACACTTTCGAGCGCATCTTCCAGAGCGGCGTGCAGGTCACACTGGTGGAATGAAGCAGCAAAAACGGCACGCGGATGACGCGGACCTTCGGACGCGGAGGAAAACTGGAGAGGACCAAATCCGATTTTTGGTTTTATCCTGCGTTTTCCGCGTCTTCAAATCCGCGTTCTCCGCGTTCCGTTTTCGGTTTTCGGATTTTTTGGAGCTACACTCCCGACATGACCGCCGCTGTGTTCGAGAATGTTGTCAAAGATTACGTCACGCGCCCGATTCTGCGGACGAAGATCGCCGCGGTTCGCGGCGTCAGCCTGACCGTGCCGGTCGGCAGCACGTTCGCGCTGCTCGGCCCCAACCGGGCGGGCAAGACCACGCTCGTGAAGATGCTGCTCTCGCTGGCGAAGCCGACGGCCGGCACGATCAACCGCCTCGGCGAACCGATCGCTGCACGGGCCACCCTCGGCCGCGTCGGGTACATGCACGAGAACCACGCTTTCCCCCGCTACCTGTCGGCGGCCGAGGTGCTGCACTTCTACGGCGGCCTCTCGGGAGTCCGCAGTGAAGACCTACCCGCGAAGGTGAACGCCCTGCTCGACCGCGTCGGCCTCGCTGACCGGCGGCGCGATTCGATCAGCGGTTTCAGCAAGGGCATGGTGCAACGCCTCGGCCTCGCCCAGGCGATCTTGAACAACCCCGATCTGCTGATCCTCGACGAGCCGACGGAAGGGCTGGACTTGATGGGCAGGAAGCTCTTGCGCGAAGTGGTTCGCGAGACGAAGGCGGCCGGGAAGACGGTGCTGCTGGTGTCGCACGTGCTGCCGGAAGTGGAAGAGTTGTGCGACGACGCGGCGGTGATCGTGGCCGGCAAGATCGCGTTCGCTGGGAAGCTGAGAGAGTTGTCGAAGGGGCGAAACCTGGAGGCGGCCTTGCAGGACGTTTACGAAACGGGGGCGACCCGATGAACCTCGCCTTCGCGATCCGCACGATTTCCTGGATGGTCCGCGACACCTTCCGCCAGTCGCTGGCCACGAAGCTGTTCTGGGTGATGCTCGCCATCACGGCCGTCTGCACGCTGTTCTGTCTGAGCATCACCGTGACCGGCGAGACGCCGCCGACGGGGGCGGGCTACGACGCCGGCGGGTTCATTACGCCGGAAGCGGCGAAGGCGATCGGCGAAGAGAAGGTCAAGGCCGACGGCCTGAAGGTGCTCCGCGGTGAGGTGTCGTTCGGCTTCGGCCTGATGACGGTGCCGATCAATCGGTACAAGGACGACGCCGTGCGTTACGTGCTGATCTGGCTCGCGGCTATCCTCGCGGACACCGCCGGCGTGCTGCTCGCGCTCTTGTGGACGGCCGGCTTCCTGCCGACGTTCCTGGAACCGCAGTCGGCCACGGTGCTGCTGGCGAAGCCGGCCCCGCGGTGGGTGCTGCTCGTGGGCAAGTATCTCGGCGTGGTGCTGTTCGTCGGGCTGCAAGCGTTCGTGTTCGTGGCCGCGACGTGGTTCGCCCTCGGCGGTAAGACCGGCGTATGGGACGCCACCTACTGGCTGGCCGTGCCGCTCTTGACGCTGAACTTCGCCGTCTTCTACTCCGTGTCGGCGTTCCTGGCCGTGGCCAGCCGCAGTACGGTCGTGTGCATCTTCGGCACGCTCCTCTTCTGGCTGCTCTGCTGGACGATGAACTACACGCACGTCCGCCTGCAAGCTCAGCCTGTCGAAGGCATGGCCGGCACGGCCGTGCTGGACGTGGGCTACTGGGTGCTGCCGAAGCCGCTCGACCTGGGCGGCGTCTTCTACGACGCGATGCGAGCGACCGGCTTCTCGGCCCCCGTACCAGAGCTGGACGCGGTGCAGAAGAAGGGGCTGTTCCGCCCGGAACTGTCGGTGCTCACAAGCGTGCTGTTCGCGCTGCTGGTGTTGCTACTCGCGGCGTATGAGTTCAAATCGACGGACTACTGATCCGAAAGCCCCGGCACGGCCGTGCCGGGGCTTTCGCCCCCTCGACGCGCTTCCTGAAGGGCGATGTGCCGGGCCAACTGCGTGACCTGCCGTTGCACGCGCAGGTGGCACGAGTACAGGAAGAACGACACCCACAGGAACGCCAGCACGAACAGGTACAGCACCGCGTCGGCCCCGCGGCCGATGCCGAGGAGATCGGCCACTTTCTGCGTCAGCAGCGGGTCCAGAATTGCCGCCGCCGCCGCGAGCCACACAGCCGCCCGGAACAGCCGCACGCCTCGCCCGCGGCGCGTGAACAGCTCCCGCAGTACGAGCAAGCCCAACACCGTGCCCGCGACGATTTGAAACACGCTCATCGGACCACCTTCCCGATCAGGAACTGCCACACGACCCGCACGGCGTTCCACGAACTCTGGCCCTTCGCCAGCGTGGCCGCCGAGTAGCGGACCGTCACCGGCACTTCCACGAACCGCAGCCCCTGCACGCGAATCTCGTCGAGAATCTCCGAGGCGTGGGCCATGCGGTCCTGCGTGATGCGCACTCGCCGGGCCGCCGCGGCCGAGAACGCGCGGAAGCCGTTGTGCGTATCGGTGACGGCAATGCGCGACACGATTCGCGTGAACAGCACGCCGGCTTTCAGCACGAGCCGCCGCGACGCGGGCAGGTTCTCGGTTCGCCCCAGGAACCGCGAGCCGAGGGCCACGTCGGCCGTGCCGGCGAGGACCGGGGCGATCACGGCGGCAAGGTCGGCCGCATCGTGCTGATTGTCGGCGTCGAACGTAACGAGCACCTCCGCGCCGCGGCCAAGGGCGAAGTCGAGGCCGGTCTGGAGTGCCGCCCCCTGCCCGCGGTTGATCGGGTGACGCAACACCCATACGGGGAAGGTGGCCGCCACCGCGGCCGTGTCGTCGCGCGACCCGTCGTCGACGACGACGACGTTCCCGCAGAACGGCAACAGGCCGCGGAGCGTGACCGCCAACCGTTCGCCCTCGTTGTACGCGGCAACCACGACCCACACGTTGGGCGGCACCGTCATGGTGAAGCAACCTCCGGGAACAACTGCTTCACCCATTCGTCCATCTTCGGAAAGGCGAGCGGAGGGCGTAAGCCCCCTGATTCTGTTCCCCGTGGGACGAGAATCAGGGGGCTTACGCCCCTCGCTCGCCAAGACATTGCCGCAAGTATCGCACTTCGCACGCTCTCGACCGTGCAGGCGGTGAAGACCAATCCCGGCAGTTCGCGGTACGGCTCGAAGCCGGGGTCGTACCCCAACACGACCGGCAGGCCGCACGACAACGCCTCCTGCACGACGAGCGGGAAGCCTTCGCGCATCTCGGCCGGCAGGGCGAGGACGTCGGCCGCGTGGTAGAGCGTGCGCAGTTCGGCCTGCGGTCGCGGCGGCAGGTACGCCACACCCGGCCGGGGCAGGGGGCCGAGCTGCGACACATCGCCGGGTCCGCAGAACACCTGGTCGAAACTCGCGCCAGCCGATGCGAGCAAGAGCGGCACGCCCTTTGTTTCCAGCAGTCGGCCGACGAACAGCACCTTCGGCCGGTCATCCCACCCCAGCGACCGCCGGGCCGCGATTC
>JBBQCQ010000033.1:0-12684 GCA_038318835.1 Gemmatales bacterium
CAATCGTTTGAAAGTTCCTGAGAATTTTGTTGACAGACCTGGGCGCATCTGGGAAACATGAGTAACCACAAACAATCTCCTCAACTCCTCTGTGGTGACGACGTATGACTGATCGACTCTCACATGCCTCCATTCGGACGCTCGGTTTCCTGTTGATTGCCGTCATGATGTTCGGCTGTGGCGGCAAGGACGACATTGGCAAAACTTACCCCGTTGAGGGAAAAGTGATGCTCGATAAGGAGACACTCAACGAGGGGACGGTGACGTTCCATCCCGATACTGCCAAGGGAAATACGTCCCGCCAGATCGCGGTCGGGAACGTGAACGGTGGGAAGTTCAAGATGTCTACGGGTGTCAAGGAGGGCGTTCTCCCCGGTCACTACAAGGTGACGATCCATGCCACGGTGTCTAGCAACCCGAAGGACGAGTACGCCGTTCCCAAGTCGATAATCAACGAGAAGTTCAACGCCGCCGATCGGACCCCACTGACGGCGGAAGTCAAAGAAGGCGGCGGGCCTTACGAGTACACCGTCTTCAAATGATATCCCACCCTCCGGCCGTTTCTGGGTCCCGCGCCGGTTGATTTTTTCGGACCCGTTCATTTCTTTCTCTTCATGGGGTTAATTATGTCTCTACGAACCCGACGAGGCCACTCTGGCTTCACCCTGATTGAACTGCTGGTGGTAATCGCGATCATTGCGATCCTGATCGGTCTGTTGTTGCCGGCCGTGCAGAAAGTCCGCGAAGCCGCGGCCCGAGCGAAGTGCAGTAATAACCTCAAGCAACTGGCCCTGGCCGTCCACGGCTACCACGACACCAACAACCGCATGCCTTACAACGGCGACCCAGGCACGAACGGCGGGTGCTGCTGGGGTGCGGGCACCCGGTACTGGAGTTGGATTGCCCGAAGCCTGCCTTACATCGAACAGAACAACCTGTTCGTAGCGGGTGGCATGGGCAAATCGCCCGAACCCACACAGTGGTCCACCAACCCGGCGGCTGGTACGGACATTCCTGCCGGCGACATGATCAAGACCGTCATCACGACGCTCCGCTGTCCGAGCGACAATAGCCCGGACATTCGCACGAACGCGGCCAACCTGCCCGGCGGGTTGTCGGTCGGGGCGACAAGTTACAAGGGCGTTTCGGGCGGCAACTGGGCCTGGGGAAATTACCCCTACACCCCCGCATCCGCAACCAATAACGGCCTCGACGATGGCAACGGTATCTTCTGGCGGAGCGACGTGAAGCGGAAGCTTACTCTGACCAACATTAAGGACGGTACCAGTAACACGCTCATGATCGGCGAAGACATTTCGACGATGAATATCCACAACTCGTGGCCATATTCCAACACGGCAAACGGCACCTGCGGGATTCCCCTAAACCTCGGCCCACCACCGCTGACGGCCCCCGCCGGCCAGGACGTCACCTCTGGCAACTGGCCCAACGTCTACTCGTTCCGTAGTTTCCACACCGCGGGGGCTAACTTCGCCATGGCCGACGGCACCGTCCGCTTCGTCCGCCAAACGATCGACCTGACGACCTACCGTGATGCCGCATCGCATTCCGGCGGCGAAACGACGCAACTTGATTAAGGATTTTGGGGTTGGTTGAGAGACGTGACCAACCAGGGTTGGCAGTAGCCGACCCTGGGTTCTATTTACGGTCGCTGTCCGACCGAACTTGTTCCAGCAAATCGTTCGCCGCGGCCGCGGCGGTCATGCCCACGCCCTCATAGCGACGGCGAAGGCCGTCGGCGGATTCGCGCTCGCCGCGGAGGACGTAGTCGCTGCCTTCACGGAGCGTTTCACCCACTCGCACGCCGTATCGCTTCAAGTCCGCGACTACTTGCTCGAAGCCGGCATCGCTCCCCCGGCCGCCTTGCAGCATCACGGGGCCGCGGCCGGTCGTGTTCCCACTTACCCGGCGGTCCGGTGGTTCCTCCGCCCCCACAACCAACAGCGGGTCGTCGGACGCGGAGCCGCGGGCGAGGCCGGCGGCGGTCGTCTCTGGGCCAGTGCGGAATGGCTCCTTGCGGCCGGCCCCATCGCTCGGCGGCAGGTCGGAACTGAGGCGGGCGTCGGCGTCGCCGGGCGGTGCGAGAAGCGGGTCGCGTTTGCCGCGGGCGTTCTCGCGGCCGGTCGGAAGGTTCGTCGCGGGGATGCGGTCGCGGCCGAGCAACGGGTCGCGGGTGCCGCTGGTCAACGATCCACCGCCGCCGGACCCGCCCTTGTTGAACAGACGGCAGCCGGACCCGGCCCCGACGGCGAGCGTCAGGCCCAGGCAAGCGAACCAGCGGATGCGACGGCGAACCGTCATCTTGACCGACCCTTCCGGGGAACTAAATCAAGTCGAGCGAAACCTCTCACCTACACTTTGACGCGTCCGCCCGCGGTTCGTCCAGGCAACGTGAGAAATTCGCCCAGGATCTCCCGGCGTTGCCCGACGGGCCGTTCCCGCCGTGCGGGATGCGCCGGTCAGGCAAGATGGTGAAATACCCACAACGAAGGACGGCGGCAATGGCGGTTCACACGATCGCGGTCATCGGCGGCGACGGCATCGGCCCCGAGGTCATCGACCACGCGATGCGAGCGGCCCAGAAGGCCGCGATCAAGTTCGACCACGCGGAGCTGAAGTTCAACAAACTGCCGTGGTCCACGGATTATTACATGCAGCACGGCCGCATGATGCCCGTCGATGGGTGGGAAGTGCTGGCCAAGCACGAAGCCATCCTCTTCGGCGCGGTCGGCAGCCCGGATGTGTCGGACAAGATCACCGTGAACGAACTGCTGCTGCCGATGCGGCGGAAGTACGACCAGTTCGTGAACCTCCGGCCGAATTACCTCTTCCACGGCGTCAACTGCCCGCTGAAGGACAAGGCTCCCGGCAGTATCGACATCGTCGTTTATCGCGAGAACACCGAGGGGGAATACGCCCCGGTGGGCGGGCAACTGTACGTCGGCATGGAGCAAGAGATTGCCGTGCAGACGGGCGTGTTCACCCGCAAGGGATGCGAACGCATCCTCCGAGCCGGGTTCGAGGCGGCCCGCACGCGGCGGAAGAAGCTGACTAGCATCACGAAGTCTAACGCCCAGGTCTTCAGCATGGGCCTGTGGGACGACGTGTTCGCCGTCGTGCGGAAGGACTACCCCGACGTGGAGTCGACCCCGCTGCTGGTGGACGCGGCCGCGATGGACCTTGTGCGGAAGCCCGAGAGCTTCGACGTGATCGTGGCGAGCAACCTCTTCGGCGACATCCTGACGGACCTCGCCGCGGCCGTGACCGGCAGCATCGGGCTGGCGTCGAGCGCGAACATCAACCCGACGAAGCAGTTCCCGAGTATGTTCGAGCCGGTGCACGGGTCGGCCCCGGACATCGCCGGCAAGGGCATCGCGAATCCGCTCGCCGCGATTCTGTCGGCCGGGCTAATGCTCGATCACCTGGGTCTTGCACGGGCCGCGAAGATGATCCGCGAATCGGTGGCCGAGGTGCTGAAGGACGGCCGCGTTCGCACGCCCGATCTGGGGGGCAAGGCCACGACGACCGACATGGGCGACGCCGTGGTGGCGGCGTTGTAGTCCCACCAAAACACGGACATTGGCCACCGATCAACACCGAAAAGACGGATCAGAAGAAAACCCAAATCCTGGATTGGTTTTGATATGTCGTTTCGGTGTCGATCTGTGGCCAAACTTCTTCGCCTTATGTCGGAGACTTCGCCATGCCGATCTGGAGTTGGGTGTGCATCGGGCTGACGGTCGTGGCGGTCGTCGTTATCGTCATCGCGAATTTGTCCGAGAAGAAGGCCTACGAGTACACCGTGCGGCACGGCGAGCCGGCCCTCGGGTGGATCGTGCAGGCCAACAACGCCCTCTTCGAGAGTGGTGTCCTCGATCAGCCGGCGCTCATTCTCGTGTCCCCGGATGAGGACACGGCCAACGACGAAGAGTTCATGACCGAGTTGGCCGAAGAGATCATGGACCTGAAGGGCGTGGACTGCGACGACGATGACGAGGAGTTCGTCTCCGGCCTTGTGACGAACGAGGCCTATGTGCAGGGGAAGCGGGACAAGCTTCCGAAGGCGTTCGCCGGGCGGCCGAACGTATACCTCGCCCACGTTTACATCTACCGCGACCACCTGCCGAAGAAGCGGCTGTCGCAGAAGTACGTGAACTGTCTGATCGTGTGGGACGAACCCGGCACGATGATCTGCACTCGCCCGTGGAAGGGCCGGAAGAAGTCGAAACCGAGCCGCCGCGACGAGGACGATGACGACGATTAATCCTGGAACGGACGGCAGAATCGGCCCGTAGGGTAAGAATCGATCAAGGGCCGACGCAGGTTGGTGTCGAAAACTTCTATGGCTGCCCCAGGGTCGGGGCGGCGTCACCCCGCAGGAGCACAAGCATGTCCCGTCTCTCCAAGATTCTCGCACTGGTGGTTGTCGTGGTCGCCGGCGCGTTCGCAAGCGGCTGTAAGTCGTCGTCCGGCTGTTCGACGTGCGGCGCGAAGGCGATCCTTCCCGCCCCGGCCATCGACGTGAAGGCCGAAGGCATCAGCCAGGCGTAAGCCGTCAGCCAAGTTCTCGGGCACTCGCTCCGCGAGTGCCCCAATCTGCATTAGGATCAGCGTGATCGAGGGCACTCGCTCCGCGAGTGCCCGACACTTTCGGGAAGTCGTACCATTTCCCCATGATCGAACTCGTCGATGCCACGAAGACCTACACCCACGGGCGACAGGTGGTGGTGGCCGTCCGCGGCGTGTCGCTGCGGGTGGCCACGGGCGAATTCGTCAGCATCATGGGGCCGTCCGGGTCCGGCAAAAGTACCCTCATGCACCTCATGGGGGCACTCGACATCCCCTCCACCGGGCGGGCCGTCTTCCACGGCCAAGACCTTCAATCGCTTTCGGATTCGCAACGCTCGCACTTCCGGCGCACTCGCATCGGCTTCGTCTTCCAGCAGTTCAACCTCTTGCCCACGCTCACCGCGGCCGAGAATGTCGCGCTGCCGCTCATGCTCGACGGCACGCCGCGGCGAGTTGCTCTCGCGAAGGCAAACGAACGCCTGACGGCCGTCTCCCTCGGCCACCGGGCCAGCCACTTCCCCGATGAAATGTCCGGCGGGGAGATGCAGCGGGTGGCCGTCGCCCGGGCGCTCATCGCCGACCCGGACGCGGTGCTGTGCGACGAACCGACGGGCAATCTGGACACATTCACGAGTCGCGAAATCCTCACACTCTTGGCCGCCCTGCCCGAACCCGGGCGGCGGGCCGTAGTCATGGTAACGCACGACCCGGCCGCGGCGGCATTTGGCACGAGGTTGGTGCAAATCCGTGACGGTCGGGTAGAATCGGACGACCCCGTGCGGAAGTGACGCCATGCCCCGAACCTCGCGCTGCCCGACCTGCGACACGAACGTGAAGGTACCCGACGGTGCTCCCCGCGGTGCGCTCGTCCGCTGCCCGCACTGCGAGGAGACATTTCAGCCGCCCTTCTTGAAGCCGGCGGCCGTGGTGGACGAACGCGACGAAGAATACGACCCGCGGACGGCCGAGTCGTTCGGCATGAAGAAGACCGAAGGCATCGACTCGGCGAAGGAGTACGAGCGGGAGCGGAAGCGAAAAGCCCGCGAGGAAAGGCGGCGCGAAGGTCCGCCACCGAAGGTTCACAAGGGTCTGCTCGACAGCCCCGACCTGTTCTGGCTCGGCTCGGCCTTCGCCCTGGCTGTCATCGTGTTCGCCGGCTACTACGGCCTCCGCTACCGGGACAACCCGGAAGTGGCCGCATCGCGGTCGTTCTTCGTGGTGGCGGGTTTGCTCGTCGCCATGTTCATCGGCCTCATCATCTGGGTCATCCTCGCCGGCACCGGCAGTTCGTCCTATCGGCGACGTTAGTCAAATTCCGATTGACGCGACGGCGGTGGGACGTTATCCCGGCACCGCGCCCACGACTATCTGCGATTGAACGACCATGTTGCTGGAATCACCGCACCCGATCCGCCTGTACTCGCCCGGCGAGGCCGTGCCGCCGCCGCCGTGCGAACTGGCGACTCGCGAACTGCTGCGGCCGGCCCTCACGCGCGGCGGCGGCCGTGACCTGGAACCGCTGTCCCGTGGGTGGTTCGAGGAGATCGAGCACAAGCGATACGCTCGTGCCGGCGAGTGGCTGCCGCGGGTGCTGGAGTTCAGCCGGCACCGGGACGAAACGCTGCTCATGGTCGGCCCCGGTCTAGGGTCGGACGCCCTCCAGTACACACGACACGAGACGCGCGTGACGATGGCCGTCACGCCGGGCGACGCCCCGGACGCGATCCGCCGCAACTTCGAGTTCCGCGGCCTCGACCCGACGTTCGTGCCCGTGGACTGCGTCAGCCGCCTGCCGTTCGACCGTGGGTGCTTCGACCTGGCGTACCTGAACGCCTTGTACTCGCCAGGCCTCGACGTGGCGGCGAGCATTGAGGAACTGCATCGCGTGCTGAAGCCGGGAGGCAAACTGTTCGCGTTCATCCCGGCGTGGTACGACGTGGACCGCTTGCAGAAATGGCTGCTACCGTACCGCCAACTCTACCGGGTGTCGCACGATCTGTTAACGGGGCCGAAGCAGACAGCCCGCGAAGTGCGTCGTTTGTGTCTGTCGTTCGAGAAGGTCACGATGTTGCACCGCCACTTGCGGCGATCGGAACTACCGCACCTCTGGCGACTGTTCCCGCTCAGTTGGCTGGAGCGAGTGGCCGGCCGCGTGCTGGCTGTACGGGCGACGAAGCCGATCAGCGTGTCGCGGACGATGGCCGCGGCGGCGGCGTGATTCGTCCTGAGATCACTTCTTGACGGCCGTCAGCGATTTCAAAATCTTCTCCACGTCCGGGCCGAGTGCCTCCGCGTCGGCGTCCGGCAATCGGCCGGCGAACGTCGCCCCGGTGCCGTCGGTGTTCGTCAGGACCGCATACTCCATACGCACCTTCTCGTCTTTCATCGCTGCCGTGAGTGCGAACCGATCCACAACAGGCTTGTCCGAGATGCGCTCCGGCTTGCGGACCTCGGCCACATCCTTGGACGACTTCCGCAGGAAGGCCGTCGATTCGAGCAGAAAATCGGCGACCGTGGGTAAACTTTTCGCCGCTTCCATTGTTATGAGAATGCCGGACCCGTTGGGGCCGTCGAGCGTGACCTGCTTCCCCTGCACCGCTCCGATGCGCCACCGGCGGGGGTAGAGGAAGCGAACTCCCAGTTGGGGGTTGTCGTACAGAAGGGCAGAGTTCTCCGCCGTCGGCTTGAGGTCCAACGCCTTCAGTGCTGCGTCGGACAACTCGGCCACCTCAGACGTCGCGGTGCGGTTCAACGTGAAGCGGCCCTCGATGGTGCCGACCGTCTGCCCGCTGCCGTCGAGCAGGTTGTTGGTGCCCTTGAGAGACAAGTACGCCAACCGGCTGCCGTCGAGGTCGAAGTACGCGGTGCCGTCGAGTGTGTGCTGACACGGGCCGTTGTCATCGACACCGCGAGCGGAACCGGAAAGCGAGAGTCGGGCCTGTTTGCGTCCGTTGATCGTGACGACGCCGACGAACTTCAGAGTGAACCCACCGGCCGTGACCTTCTCCATATCGGTGAGTTCGGTCACGCCCTCGGCAGCCAGCGGCCAGGATTCGTTGACGCCCACCGCCTTCGCGGGCAGGAGCGCGAGAACCAACGCCGGCGAGAAGACGTCGGTACGAATGGCGTCGATCTCACCCCACACAAGCGGCCCGTCCGGCGAGAATGGCGACTTCCCCTTCGGGGACCGCAACACGACCTGCCGGTAGACCGCCTTCCGCAAGTCGGTGCCCTGTTCGCGGTCGCCGACGACCCGACGGACCTCGAAGGTGCGGTACTGGCGGATGACCTTGCGAGTTTCCGCGTCGTCGTTCGCCAACTGTCGTTCGTCGTAGACGACCTTGCCCGACCCGATGAGCGAAACGACCTGCGGCTTCGCCTGTTTGGCGTCCTTGTCCGCAGGCAGGGTCAGTTTGCCGGTGAGTTCTGTTTTTTGCTCGACCCGGGTGAGGGTGCCGGGGTCGAACTTTTCGGCCAGAGTGTACGTCTCTTGGGCAGATGTCGTCGTGGCAAGTATTAGCAAGGCGAAGGAGACGAAGGTGCTTTTCATGACGACCGTTCCGCCGATCAGGACTGGTTTTATCGCGTGCATTATACTCCGCTTGGCTCGGCAAACTTCCGCGCAAACTTGAGGCCGAATTCCGTCTAATCATGAAGTGGGAGGAAATGGGGAGTTGAGGGAGCTGGAAAAGTTGCCAAAAAAATCGGCGAGACGGCATCCCGTTCACGACTACTGTGCAAAACTCCACATAGTCCTGTAAAAACCGACGATCCTGACAGCAAAATTGGCATTCTTACCCGACCGAGTGCGAAAAATCGAAAAATCTCGGACGACGCAAAGCGAACACCAGATGGAGCTTGCGGCCGAACGATACTCGGGCAACAAGCAAAACAGGAAATTGGCCCGGCAACTGCACGGTTAGCGACAACGGAAATTGATTGACCCGATGAGCAAAATGCTGGTGCCGAAAGATCTGAACCCGCCGTTTGTATAGTCGTGCAGAGAATCACAAAGTCACTGAATAAGGATGAGTCGGGCCAACGGATTGAACGGGAGTCGGGCCGGTGAGACTCCGGTCGGTACTTCCGGTTGTGGATCCTGGATCCACTTCACAGGAGGGGAGAACACCACGATGAACGCTTTCAATAACCCTGCGATGAAGGAACTGACGGCTCAGCAAATGCGATTTGCGCCGCCCGCGAAGCGGCGCGAACAACTCGCGAACGCCGAGCGTTTGCTGGCCGACATCGAATCGACCAAGCAGTATCCGTATCAGTTTGTGTGCTTCCGCCTGACGGAGTTCCGGCCGAACAACTACGCCGACCTGTTAATTCGCGGCGACGAACTGAAACACGATCTGGCCTTGTTCATCATCCAGATCGAGCGATCGATCCCGCCACTGCCCCGCGAGCAGGTCGGCGAGGAGATGTTGACGCTGGAGGAAATTTGCCAGCGGTTCAATGTCTCGACGAAGACCATCAGCCGTTGGCGGTTGCGGGGGTTGGTGGCTCGCCGGTATAAAGCGAACGGCCGGAGCCAACTCGGGTTCCCTCTGGCTAGTGTCGAATCGTTCGCGAAGTCGCACAGCGACCGAGTTCTCAAGAGCTCGAAGTTCAGCCATCTGTCCGATGAGGAGCGGGAGCAGATCGTGCTCACCGCTCGCGACCTGGCCGCCCAGGGCGAATCGCTCGTAGATGTGAGCAAGAAGATTGCCCACGACCTGCACCGTTCGCCCGAGGCGATCCGGTATACGATCAAGAATTTTGACAAGACCCACCCGGACGCGGCGGTCTTCCCGAAGTCAACCGGCCCGCTAGATGCACTAGCCAAGGAACAGATTTATCATGCCCTCCAGGAGGGGACATCCGTGGATACGATTGCCAAACAATTCAACCGCACCCGGTCCAGCGTGTACCGCGTGGCGAACGAAGTCAAGGCCGAGCGACTCGTCGCCCAGCCGGTTGACTATATGTACAACGCGGAGTTCGACGACGTCGCCCTCGAAGCGATGATCGTCGGCCCGATGCCGCAAGAAGACGAGTTCAACGAGAAAGTGAACTCGATGCGGCCACCGAAGGACGTAGACGCCCACATGGCGTACCTGTACGAGAAGCCGTTGCTCACCCGTGAACAGGAAGCCCACTTGTTCCGCAAGATGAACTTCTTGAAGCACAAGCTGCACAAGCTCCGCGAGAAGCTCGACCCGACGCGGGCACGGGTGCAGGACATCCAGCGCGTGGACGCCCTGCAACAGCAGATCAAGACCGTCCGCGACTTGCTGATCGAGTGCAACCAACGGCTGGTTCACTCGCTGGCCACGAAGCACATGCAGATCGGCCAGAACTTGGACGAACTGAAGTCCGACGCCAACATCTCCGTGATGCGGGCCGTCGAGAAGTTCGACTATAGCCGCGGCAACAAGTTCAGCACCTACGCCACGTGGGCGGTGATGAAGAACTTCGCCCGCAGCATCCCGGACGAGAACACCCGCCGGCAGCGGTATATGACTGGGGCCGAGGATGTGTTCGACGCCCGGCACGATGTGCGGACCGACGAGCACGAGTTGCTCGCTGTGGCCGACGCGGCGAAGGAGCGGGTGAACAGCCTGCTCGGCCACCTGGATACGCGGACGCGGGAAGTCATCAAGATGCGGACCGGCCTGGCCGGCGGCGGACAGATGACCCTCGAACAGATCGGCCAGCACTTTGGCATCACAAAGGAGAGGGTTCGCCAGATCAACGTCCGCGGCATGAAGCAACTTCGCGAATGGGCGGCCGAACAGAAGGTCGAACTGCCGTAACCTCGAGGGCAAACCCTCGACCAGAAGCCCGCCTGAGACCCAGGCGGGCTTCTTCATTTTTACCTTGGATTCTCAGCAATTTCTCAGACACGTCTCACGAGCTATTCACCTCCTTCGTGCTAAGCTTTGCACATAGGAACTCGCCCTCGGTATCGTCGTGACGATGGAAGACTACGACTTCGAATTATTCGCCCTGGCCCCGATCACCGCCGGATTGCTGGTTCTCGGCCTCGCGAGTCTGCTCGCACCGCGCCTTCATCTCGCGTGGCGGTTGGCCGGCGGGGGCCTGATCACCGCGAGCCTGTATGGCTTCTTGGCGATGATATTCGACGGCCCACACCTGGCGTCCTACGGCTTCGTGGCCACTGCCGCAACGCTCGTTTCCGTCGCCATCATTCGGGTTGCGAGCGGGACAGCCTTCGCCCGACGCCTGGCAACGCCGCTCGGTTACGGGGTCGCCCTCATGGTCGTGGCCACGACGGGGACCGTCGCCCTGTACTGGCGGCACGAAAAGAACATCGACCGTTCTCAAAACCGCGAAATGGAAATCGTCGGCCTGATCATTTCAACCGCGGAGCGTGAGGTCGCCGACGAAGCCCATGCTGTCACGGATCGGGGCAACGCGGTTGCGGTCAGTCGTGCCCGATCCCCGCGGATCAACACCAGTGAAAGCCGGGAGATGGATACTCTCGCCCTGGCTTCGTGGGGCGACGCGACTATCAAGCGGCAAGACAGCGACGATCACTCGAACTGCCACGGTTGGGTCTTCACCGGCGGGCGGTACATCGTGCCGGGGACAGCCGTGGAGCAAATCCTCCAAGACAACGGGTACGCCATCGTGACGACCGCCACGCCGGGCGACCTGGCGGTCTACCGTGGGCCGAAAGGAGATATCGTTCACACGGCCATCGTTCGGTACGTGGCCCCCGGTCGGCCGCCGATGGTCGAGGGGAAGTGGGGCCGCATGGGTGTCTATCTCCATCTTGCCGACGAGAGCGGATACGGCAACGCATACGCGTTCTACCGTAGCCATCGCGACGGCGACGTGTTGAAGGGCATCAACGGCTCGACCGGCGTCCGGCTGACCGGTGCCGAATAGGGGTTCTTTCCGGCTGACCGGTGCCGAATAGGGGTTCTTTCTCGCGTTGTTACCATTTCTATGCGCCTTTGCTCGGCATCATCTGAATAAAGCAAAGGCGTTCCGAACCTCGAACCGTGCGATAGTCGAAGATCGGCTGGGGATGCACTGTTTGTACCATGTTGGGTAGCAAATCCGCCAATCCGTGGCTGTCCAATTTCCGAACACCCGGTCTAAAACTTGAACACGCCACGAGCGCTCGGGGGAAAAGTATGCCCCAGACGATGGTTTTACTCTCATCGGTTCTTACAGAAAAACCCTTCAGAATCGGCGATGCTTCGACGCGGGTAGAGCGATTGCCGATGTCGTATTCCATGTCGTCTGGACCTGTCTCGGCATTCCCTTTGCCTGATGCTCCCTGCTATTGCATTGTCTGGCGCCGACTCGCGGCCATGATGGGAACTGTCCGGATGTCCATCCGGGGCAATCCCAACAATGCATTCCCTAGACGGTTCTGCGGAGCGAAACCGATCGCACGAGCGATTGTGTGCCGGCTAGGAATGTTGGAATAGGTGATAATCCAACGACTTCCACGGCTCGTCCAAACAGGGGGCCATATGACGACGGGTCAGGGCCAAAGCCGCGCGGTGATCGAAGGCGTTCAGCCGGAAATCGACGGCGGGCGGTTTCCCATCAAGCGCGTCGTGGGCGAATCGGTGGTCGTTGAGGCCGACATCTTCGCCGACGGACACGACATTGTTGCTTGCGTGCTGCTGCACCGCGACACGGGCGCGTGCACCTGGGCCGAGGCTCCGCTCGTGCCGCTCGGCAACGACCGCTGGCGCGGGGAATTCTCGGTGATGAAAGTCGGGCGGGTCGAGTACACGCTCGTCGCATGGGTGGACCGGTTTCTCTCGTGGGTCCGTGATCTGAGTAAGCGGTCGCCGGCCGAAGCAGACATCGGCGTGAACCTCAAAGTCGGAGCCGAGCTGATCGCGGCCGCCGCCGAGTGTGCCACAGGCGAAAACGCCTCCTGGCTTCGTTCGCAAGCGGTATTCCTGACAGGCACCGCCCCGGCCGCCGACCGCATTCGCGCCGCCCTCGATGCCGTCCTGATCGCCCGAATGAAGCCGCTTGCCGAACGTCGGTTCGCCACGCGGTACGAGAAGAACCTGGCTGTCGTCGTGGACCGGGTGCGTGCGCGGTTCAGCACCT
>JBBQCQ010000034.1:0-12633 GCA_038318835.1 Gemmatales bacterium
CCTGGTTTTCACTCCGCACTCCGCGCTCCGCACTCCGCAATGAAAGACCGCCTGATAAGGCTGGACATGAGCGAGTACGCCGGGTTCGATGCCGTCGCGCGGTTGATTGGGCCGCCGCAGGGGGAACCGGGGGTGCTCGTCACGCGCGTGCGACGGCAGCCGTTCTGCGTGCTATTGTTCGACGAAATCGAGAAGGCGGCCGGCGACGTGTTCGACACGCTCATGGGCGTGTTCGACGAAGGCCGACTGACCGACAGCTACGGCCGGGTGACGAACTTCCGCAGCACGATCATCATTATGACCTCGAACCTCGGGGCCGGCAGCGGGTCGGCCGTGGGGTTCGGCCGCGGGCACGAGGGGCCACGGTATCGCGACGCGGCGATGCGGTTCTTCCGGCCGGAATTTTTCAACCGCATGGACGCGGTGGTGACGTTCGAGCCACTACAACCGGCCGCGGTGAAGGCCATCGCCCGCCGCGAACTGGCCGGCATCGCCGACCGCGACGGCGTGGCGCGGGCGGGCCTCACCTTCGTGTGGGCCGACTCGCTCGTGGATTATCTCGCCGAGATCGGCTTCGACGCCCGCTACGGCGCGCGGCCCTTGCAGCGAGCGGTTGAGCGGCAGGTCGTCGCGCCGCTGGCGAAATGGATGCTGGAAGTGCCGCACGCCGGCCGCACCGTGGAGGCAAGCTGGACCGGCGAGGCGGTGACGTTTCGGGTTGTCCGGTAAAGCGGCTATCCTGAAACGCGGCTCGAACGCATCTATAATCTCTGAACGGCCCGAACCGACACCCGTCGGACGGACCACCGAATTCACGCGATCGAACCGAGATACCTACTCATGAGTCAGCTTCAAGATCGGATCGCTCAGTTCCGCAAGATGGCCACCGACGACCCCGAGAACGAACTCGGCCACTTCCGCCTCGGCCAACTGCTGATCGACGACGGTCAACCGGCCGAGGCCGCGAAGTCGTTCGCCCGCACGCTCGAAATCAGCCCGCAGTTCTCGAAGGTGTACCAACTGCTGGCCGATTGCCACGTCAAGCTCGGCGACCTCGCGAAGGCCATCGAGATTCTCACGACCGGGTACAAGATCGCCGACGAGCGGGGCGACAAGATGCCGCGGGACGCGATGGCGAAGATGCTCACCGACCTCGACGCGCCGGTGCCGAAGGTCGAGGCGGCGGCCGTCGTGGACGAAGGCCCCGATACCGGCTTCCGGTGCGAGCGGCCCGGCTGTGCCGCCGGCCGACGGGCGAGGCAGTTGCCGAAGCCCCCGGTGACGGACACAATCGGCGTGCAGATTTACGAGAAGATCTGCGCCGACTGCTGGACCGGCTGGTTCAAGGATTACAGCATCAAGGTGATTAACGAACTTCGCCTCGACCTGAGTTCCGAGTTCGGCCAGGCCGAGTACGACAAGTACATGCGCGAGTACCTGGGGTTCGAGTCGTGAGCCGCGAATACCTTCTCCAGTACGGTACGTCCGCCTTCGTCGGTCGCTTCGCGGCCGATGCCGAGTTGGCGCGCGGCCAGCGGGCCGTGATCGACTCGCCCCGCGGTCGCGAACTCGGCACCGTGCTTTGCGAGCCACACGAGAGGTTCGCGGCAACCGTGGCCCCCGCCCCGGATGGCCGGGTCGTTCGCCCCGCGACGGCGGACGACATTGAGTCCGCCACGGCGTCGCGGGCACTGGCCGACCGCATCCTTGCGGAGGCCAGCGACGCCATTGCGGACCGGCCTGCGATGATCCTCGACTGCGAAGTGCTGCTGGAATCGTCGGCCGTGATTCTGCACGTCACGACGTGGGACGCAACCGACCTCACGCCGTTGGCCGAAGACCTGACCGGCCGGTTCGGGTGCCCCGTTCGCTGGCACGATCTGTCCGCGACCGCCCTACCAGCCGAACCCGCATCGGCCGGCTGTGGCAAGCCCGGCTGCGGGTCGGAGTCCGGCGGCGGGTGCGGAACCGGCGGCGGATGCAGCACCGGCGGCGGCTGTTCCCGCGGCAAGGTGAAGTCGAGCGGCGAACTGACCGCGTACTTCCGCGACCTGCGTGAGAAGATGGAAGCCGACGTCGTCGGCCGCCGCGAGTTGTTGTGAGCCGGGGGCGGAGGGCGACCCGGCATCAATGCCGGGCCGCCCGGCCTCCGTCCAAATCGTCACGATCCGTCCCTACGACCGTCGCGGATTCTCCACCCTTCGCCATCCTCGAATCTTGTCTTGTATCCCCTTCCGTCGCGCGTAAGAATCAAACGAGGTGGACAATCCGTACTCGCGGCCCACCCCTTCCTATCCGCAACCCGGCTTGGCCCTGGGGCTACCATGGCAACAACTTACACCCTCGACGAAGCAGCCCAACGTCTCGGAGTGCCGATCGACGTCTTCAAACGCCGGATCAAGGACGACTGGAAGGCGCTGCGGTCGTTCCGCGATGGGGCATCGCTCCGCTTCCGTGCGTCCGACATCGACGAACTCGCCCGCACGCTTGGCGAGGCCAGCGATCCGGGCTTGCAACTCGGCTCGCCGGGGTCCACGGCCCAGCCGGGGTCGTCGGAAGAATTTTTGCTCGCCCCGGAAGACATGACGCCCCTCGACAGTGGCGACGACATCTTCTCGGTGGCCGCCGGTGACTCGGCCCGTACGAAGAAGCCGAAATCGACCGGCGACAGCAATGTCCGCCTCGAACCGGATTCCGGCATCAAGAAGAAGGGCGGCAGCCCGTCGAAGAGCGGCAGCAAGAGCAGCAGCAAGAGCAGCAGCAAGGGGAAGGACGCCGGCCACCTGACCGAGGAGATCAACCTCGACATGCTCGCCGGCCCCAAGAGCGGCGTCCTGCGGCCGGGCGAAAGCTCGGCCAAGCTGAAGGCCCCGCGGTCCGGCCCGAACCTGGCCGGCCCCGGCTCGGCGAACAAGAGTCCCGGCCCGCCGTCCACCGGCGACATCATGGGCACCGACAGCAGCAGCGAATTCGAACTGAGCCTGGACACCGACAGCGACTCGTTCGAGTTGCAACTGAACACCGATCAGAGCGAAGAAATCGACCTCGGCGGCGACCCGGTCAAGCGGGCCGGTCAGAGCGGCATCAACCTCGCCAACCCGAAGGACAGCGGCGTCTCGCTGGAAAAGAAGCCCACCCCGAAGGCCGGGCAGAGCGGCATCTCCAAGAAGGCTCCGCCCCCGCCGGTGACCGACGATTCGGACGACTTTGAACTTTCCCTGGACAATGACTCGTCGGAACTGGAATCGACGACCTTCAACCTGGACGCCCCGGAAGAGAGTTCCCCAGTCGAGTCGGACTCTGACAGCGAGTTCGAACTGAGCCTGGACGATTCCGGGTCGGCCGAGGGGTACGCCGAGGAAGAGGCGAAGGGGGACATCTTCGAGACGGACTTCTCGTTGCCGGCCGTCGAAGACGACGCGGAGTCGGGGTCCGAGGTGGTGGCCGTTGAATCGTCGGACACCGACCTGGAGAACTCCGACTTCGACCTGGCCCTCGATGAGTCGGACATTCAAGCGGCCGAGGACGACAGTGCAAGCCAGGTGGTACTCCTGGACGACGACTCCGGCGATGTGGCCCCAGTCGGCGCAGCTGGTTTAGCCGCAGGAGTGGCGGCGTTGGGCGGGAAGAAGAAAAAGAAGGTCGTAACGGAGGACGTCGAGGATGTGACCGACTACGGGGACGACGATGCTGCCTCGTCGCTGGCTGGCGTCCGCCGTCAGTCGGACGACGACGACGCGGTGCCGACGGGATATGCCCCGCCGGCCAAGTGGCCCGGCTGGATCATCGCCCCGCTGGCGCTGACATTCCTGTTCACGTTCCTCGGCGGCGTGATGTCCTACGAGTTGCTCCGCGGTATGTGGGGCTACCACAACGCCCAGACGACCACCGGCGGCCTATCGAGCACCGTCGCCGGGGCCTTCGGCATGGAGACGGACAAGGCGAAGTAGGGTTTTGTCTTCCCGGCCTGAAAGGTCGGTTCTGTCAGCCCAGGCCGAAGGCCTGGGTATCGGCGACATGAACCATTCGGCCCTGAAGGGGCCGTTCATTCCAGATGCCGGAATGAACGGCCCCTTCAGGGTTGTCTTCTTTCGCTCGGAGTGGATTCATAGATGACGCGGGACGAGATTATTGCGGACGTGACCGCCATGCGATTGTCGGCCCGCCAAACGGCGGCGAGGATCGCGATGGCCGAATTCCAGCACGAATTGCAGGTCGATCAAGACTGCCCCAAATGTGCCCAAACAATTGAAGTGGCTGGACTGCCTGAGGGAGCAAGCCCACCGAGGACGTGGGTCATCAGATGCGGCTGTGGGGAATCGACTGCTCGGGGTCTTTAGGTAGAATGCGATTCGCCATGAAGCGACTCTGCTCCTTCTGTAGGCCCGGCAACCTCAACCCGAATCGTGTGCCAACGGTTCTTCCTGTTCCCACCAGTCGATCATCGCCCACGCCTCGTCACCGATCTTCTCCCAACCCTCAAACTCTGCCCGCTCCTCTGGGGTGAACTCGTTCGCCGGCAGGATCACCATCTCCACCGTCGCCCCCTCCGGCAGGTGGGCTGCCGGATCGGGAACGACGACGCCGTCCTTCACGACGCCGAGAATCAGTTTCGTTCGGTCGCTCATGACATCCCCCCTTTACGACAGTTTCCGATACTTCATTCGCTTCGGCGTGTCGGCCTCGGACCCCAGGCGGGTGTGCCGCTGCTCCTCATACACCTGGAAGTTCCCCTCGCACCACGTCACCGTGCTGTCCCCCTCGAACGCCAGGATGTGCGTCGCGACGCGGTCCAGGAACCAGCGGTCGTGGCTGATGACCACGGCACAGCCGCCGAAGTTCAGCAGCGATTCCTCGAGCGCTCGCAGCGTGTCCACGTCGAGGTCGTTCGTCGGTTCGTCGAGCAAGAGCAGGTTGCCGCCGCTACGCAGGAGCTTCGCCAGGTGGATGCGGTTCCGCTCGCCGCCGGAGCAGTTGCCGACGATCTTCTGCTGGTCCGGCCCCTTGAAATTGAACCGCGCGCAGTAGCCCCGCGACGCGACCCGCTGCTTGCCGAGCATGATGTAGTCGGTGCCGCCGGTGATCTCCTCGAAGACCGTGTTCGTCGGTGTCAGCGCGTCGCGGTTCTGGTCGACGTGGGCCGGCTTCACCGTCGGGCCGACCGTCAACTTGCCGCCGTCGGGCGTCTCCTGGCCGACGATCATCTTGAACAGCGTCGTCTTACCGGCCCCGTTCGGCCCGATGATGCCGACGATGCCGCCCTTCGGCAGGTTGAACGTCAGGTCGTCGAACAGCAGGTTGTCGGCGTAGGCCTTCTTCACGCCCTCGGCCCGCACGACCAGGTCGCCGAGCATCGGGCCGGGCGGAATCTGAATCACGAGGTCGTCTTCGCGGTCCTCGATCTCCTGGGCTTGCAGGCGGTCGATGGCCGCCAGGCGGGCCTTATTCTTGCCCATCCGCGCCCGCGGGGCCATGCGGGCCCACTCGAGTTCGCTGGCGAGTTGCTTCTGCCGGGACGAGACCGTCTTCTCTTCGAGTTCCAGCCGCCGCTTCTTCTTCTCCATCCAGGCGGTGTAGTTCCCCTCGAACGGATACCCCCGGCCGCGGTCGAGTTCGAGGATGTACTGCGCGACGTTGTCGAGGAAGTACCGGTCGTGCGTGATCGCCACGACGGCCCCCTTGTAGTCCTTCAGGAAGTGCTCCAGCCACTCGATGCTCTCGGCGTCGAGGTGGTTTGTCGGTTCGTCGAGTAGCAGCAGGTCGAAGTTTTGCAGCAGCATCTTGCACAGGAACACGCGCCGCCGTTCGCCGCCGGAGAGGTGCTCGACGCCGGCCTCGGGCGGCGGCAGTTGCATCGCCGCCATCGCCATCTCGACCCTGCGGTCGATGTTGTAGGCGTCGGCCGCGTCGATCTGCGATTGCAATCGTTCCATCTGATTCGAGAGCTTGTCGAAGTCCGCGTCCGGGTCGGCGAACTTCTCGCTGACGGCCTCGTATTGCCGAATGAGATCGCGAATCGGCGCGACGGCCTCTTCGACGTTCTCCAGCACGGTCTTGCCCGGCGTCAGCATCGGCTCTTGCGGCACGTAGCCGATGGTCAGCCCGTTCTCCGCACGGGCCTCGCCCATGAAGTCCTTGTCTTGCAGGGCCATGATCCGCAGCAGTGTGGACTTGCCCGACCCGTTCGACCCGATGACGCCGATCTTCGCCCCCGGGTAGAAGGCGAGCTGAATGTCTTTGAGCACCTCGCGCTTGCCGTAGTGCTTGGTGAGTTTGTCGATGGTGAAGATATACCGCTCGCCCATGTCCTGCCGCTCCGTTGGGGATAGGAGCATGATATACGACGCGGGCGGGTCTTCCGATGGCGGTCGGTATCGAGAGTCTGAGCCGCTGGGCCTCGCTATCGCCCAGCCGGCGCAGGCATGAGGTTATGCCAAATCGTGATCGCGTCTGCTCGCGCCGGCGGGTCGCTGAAGTAGTGATTGCCCGTCACCAGGTGCATTCGGCCGTCGCCCATCAGGTCGCCAACGGCACACGTGGGGTGGTCGCACGAACCCCGTTCCAACCAGTTGCGGGCGAATTGACCCGGTGCCGTCTGGCGCAGAACCAGGATCGAATCGAGTTGCAACGCGGCACGGTCTGCAAAGCTCTCCCGCGGCAGCCAACTCACCGCCGCGACATCCATCCGGCCGTCGCCGTCGAAGTCCGCGGCCACCGCACGCGACACCCCCGGCATCGTCGTTATGGGGTGATGGACAAACGGAAACGTGCCGCGATTCTCGAGCCACTGGACGCCGTGATCCGGATGGTGGAAAAAACTATCCAACGAATCGCCGTTGCTGTACAGAACGTCCAGTCGGCCGTCGCCGTTCATGTCCACAAGCTGGATGCCGCTGGAACCATAAGCGGGGTGGGGGGCGGCGTAGATCGTCTCCTTGCGGAAGCGGCCGCCGCCCTCGTTGAGAAAGGCCACGATCGTTTCGTGCTCCTGGCTGATGAGGGCGACGAAGTCGGGCTTGCCGTCGCCGTTCAGATCGCAAACCGGCACGTGAATGGCCCCGTGCCGCGGGTCCACGGTCTGCGGCATAAACACCGGCTTCGACCAGTCCTGCGTCTGGTTCTCAAGATAGACAATCTCCCCCGCCGCGCGCCAGCCGAAGACGGCGACCACCAGATCGAGCTTGCCGTCGCCGTTGAAGTCGGCCATCTGCACGTCGGCCACTCGCCCCACCTGGGTGAGGAGCGGCACAGGCGTGAAGGTGCCATCAGCCGCGCCGCGCAGCCAAACAACCTGCCCGTTGAGCGCATCGGACTGGAGGAAACTACCCAGACAGGCCACGATCAGGTCGAGGTGGCCGTCGCCGTCGAGGTCCACCACTTCGGCGTGGGCCGGCTGGGGCAGCGTGGCCAGCACGCGCCAGGCCGGATTGGTCTCGTAGGGTCGCAACACGCTGACTTGGCCCGATCGCATGTCGCAGCAGAGCACGTCCGACCGCTTCGGATCGAAGAGGTGAACGACGTTCACGTTGGCGACCGCGGGGAAAGTGCCCCCGTCGGCCGACCGGAAGCCCTGACGTTTGAACCGAAACGGCAGGGGAACATTCTCGGGGCGCGACAGGTGCAATTCCACCGGCGCTCGGGACTCGTAGTAGCGAACGACGCTTTCCAGCGACGGATGCGGACCGGGCAAAGCCGGCGTCGCGCTGTTCAAGAAGTCGTAGCCCTGTTCGACTTCCTTCCGCCAGGCCGAGCGGGGGAAGGTCTCGGGGGGCGGATAGGCATGACAGGCCCCGCAGAGCGAATGCACCTGTTCGGGCGTGGCTTCCTCGCCGGCCGTGGCAGCCGTGGCCGCGGAGGCGGGAGTCTCGCGAGGAGTCTGCATCACGAACCAGGTGCCCAAACCCACGGCCGCGGCCAGCCCGAGGATCGCAAACAACCGCATCAGTGTCATGATTGCACTCCTCCCCGGCCCGAGCCAGGCCGCCGCTACGCAGAGACAGAGGCATCGGCCCGCCATCCCGGTGAACCGGGACCTCGCCCTGTCACCGCTTCGTCACGTTCAACTCGGCCAGCAGTTTCATCAGAACCTGCGGATCGACCGGCTTGACCATGTGATGATCGAACCCGGCCTCGCGCGAACGGCGACGGTCTTCGTCCTGGCCCCACCCCGTCACCGCGATCAGGATAACCGCCTGCCCCCAGGGTTGTTCGCGGATGTGCCGGCACGCCTCGTATCCGTTTAATTTCGGCAGGCCAATGTCGAACAACGTCACATCGGGCCGGTACTGCTCGGCCTGCTCGATCCCCTCCTGCCCATCGTAGGCGGTGCGGGTGTCGTTGCCCAAAATCTTCAACATCATCGCCAGGCTGTCGGCCCCGTCCTTGTTGTCGTCCACGATCAGGATGCGAAGCGACGACTTCGGGGCAGCGACGTCTTCCCCCACAGGTTTCAGCACGGGCGCCTCCACGACCACCGGCAATCGCACGGTGAACTCCGATCCTCGACCCGGCCCATCGCTCCGGGCCTCGACCCTCCCGCCGTGCATTTCGACCAGTCGCTTCACCAGGTTCAGCCCGATCCCGAGACCGCCCTGGGCTTTCTCCAACGATCGATCCACCTGCGTGAACAGCTCGAAAATCCGAGGAAGGTGGTCGGCGTCGATCCCGATGCCGGTATCCTTGACCGTCATCACCACGTCAGTCCCCTGTTGCTCGACCGTCAGCCCAATGTGGCCCTCACGTTCACTATACTTGGCGGCGTTGTTCAGAAGGTTCATGAACACCTGAGCCAGCCGGGTCGGGTCGGCGTCCACGAAGACCGGGAGTTCGGGCTGCGTGACGGTGAGGGTGTGGCCCATCTGCTCGATCAGCGGGCCGCTGGTCTCCACCGCGCTGGCGACGACCGCAGCGAGCTGCACCCGTTCTTTTCGGAGTTCGACCTTCCCCCGCGTAATGCGGGACACGTCCATCAGGTCGTCCACGAGCCGCACCATCTGCTCGAGTTGCCGCTCCATCATGCGGCGGGACCGCTCGACGACTTCGGTGTTGTTGCCCGCCAGTTTCATCACCTGCAAGCCGTTGCGGATCGGGGCCAGCGGGTTCCGGAGTTCGTGGGCCAGTGTTGCCAGGAACTCATCCTTGCGTCGATGGGCTTCGGACAGAGCGGCGGCGACCTGTCGCAGTTCCTCCTCCAGTTTCCTCCGGTCATGAATGTCTTGGCTAACCCCGTCGAACCGGGTCGCCAAGCCGTCCTCGTTGTAGGTCGCCCGCCCCGCCGACCGTACCCAGCGGACTTCGCCGGTGTCGGGGTTTACAACCCTGTGGTCTACGTCGTACAGGGTGCGATCCCGCAGAGCTACTTCGACGGCGAGGCGGGTCGGCTCTCGGTCGTCGGGGTGCAGGCGACTCCACAACAACTCGATGGTCAGCTTCTCGCCGGGCCGGACGCAGAACAACTCTTTGGTGCGTGCGTCCCAATTCAGGTCGCCAAACGGCAAAGGGTTCAGCCACATCCCCACCCCGGTCGAGCCGAGTGCGAAGTGCAGTTGAGCCGTCCGCTTTCGCAGTTCAGCCTCATGCCGATGTAGTTCCGACACGTCTCGGAACACCAGCACGCAGCCGACGACTTCGCCCAGCTTGCACCGGATCGGGGCGGCACTGTCGTCAATTGGCCGCTCCGTGCCGTCCTTGCCGATGAGGACGGTGTGGTTCGCCAGCCCGACGATGACGCCCTCCTGCAACGCCCGAAACGCCGGGTTCTCGACCGGCTGACGGGTCGTCTCGTTCACGATGTTGAACACGGCGTCGAGCGGCTGGCCCCCGGCGTCGGCGTTGGCCCACCCGGTCAGCGACTCGGCCACGGCGTTCATGTTGGTGATGCGGCCCGCCGTGTCCGTGGTGATGACCGCATCCCCGATGCTCGCCAGCGTCGTCCGCAGCCGCTCGGCTTGCTCGGCCAGTTCCTGCGTTCGTTCCTTTACCCGGCGTTCCAGTTGCTCATTCGCATCCTGCAACTTCGCTTCGGCTTGCTTGCGGGCGACGATGTCCCGCTCCAGTTCGTCGGGGGTTCGCATCGCCAAGACAGTCGGAGCCACCCGAATCAGGGCGAACACGGTGATCCACGACACCACGGCGGTGAGCAGCTTGAGCACCCCGGCCAGCCGGTAGGCGGGCCACCAGAAGATAATCGCCTCCATCAGGTGCGTTGTCCCACACAATACGATGAAGGCAGCAAACAACAGAAAAATGGACCGAAACGGCAGGTCGTTGCGGCGGGCGAGGAAGTAGCCGAGGACGACCGGGATGGTGAAGTAAGCAGACCAGATGCCAAGATCGGACAGGATGTGCAGCCAGCCGTGGCCGAGCGACCAGCGACCGCACGTCCAACGGGCCGGGAAATCGGACGTGTCAAACAACCGCAACAGAAACTCCATGCCCAACCCCCTCGCCGCCGCTGAGGAGAAGCCCGGCTTGACCTGCCGCCGTCAGCTTCGTCGTTCGTAGATCGCCTGAAACAATGGGCTTGTTCTATGAGGCAAGTGCCCGACCTGCGATTGAAGATCCCTTCCCGAAACGGCTCCCCACGCCCACTTTTCCCTGGCATTTCCTGGGGTGACAGTACCCAGCCGCGTGCGGGCCGACTGATGTGATACGGCCTGGAATACACGGAGCAGGAGCGGGCCCCCGTGGAGAAAAACCTTCATCGTCGCGCAAAGGAGTTGGGCTACGAGTTGACGAAAGTGGAGCCACCGCCGGAGGTGGGCGACGCCCCCTCCTGAGCCATCCCCCGTCGGCCGCATCGGGCCAGCCGGGGTCACCCGATCTTTGACAACGCGAGTGGGAGAAGGCTGCTTCGAATGACCTCGAGGACGGCTCGCGGCTTCGGTGCGCGCCGCGGGAGGTTTACGAGGAGAAAACCATCCTCGCCGTGTCACTCCGCCCCCAATGAAGTTCCTGGGGCTGCGTATGAAGCGACTGCAAAACGCTCAACTCGTCGTGACTTTTGGAGTCGCGTATCGATCGAGCCGGCTGGACAGTGCGAAGAACGTGGGGGCCCAGAGGCCTACAAAAATCCCGAAGCGCTCGCCGTGGGCGAGGTCCGGTTCCTTCGACAGGAACCAGATCGCGATGGACGCGATAACCGAGAAGAATCCCGCGACGAAGCACACGTTGCTGAGGACCCGCCAGGTGGCCGTTGACATATTCATCTCCCTTGAACTTCGATCAATATGTTACATGATAGTCGCCGGAAACCACCCAGACAACGCTCGCCGCCGAACGACTCAGTTCAGCAGCGGCGGGGCTACTGAAACTTGAACTCCCAGAAACGAGTCAGGCCCCGCCGTCTGCTGCAGCGCCTGGGGCGGCGTGTCTTGCAGGCCACGACAGTCCGCCCCCGCGCGGGCCGGCCTGTGCCCCATGTTCCGGAGGAACCGGAAGTGGGAGCGGATGATGCCTGGGAGGGTGAGCTTGTTGTATGGCACCCCGAACTCGCCGGCCGTGTCCTCGATGATGCGGGCGATCGCCCGGTAGTGGGCGTGGCTGACTTTCGGGAACAGGTGGTGAGAGGCGTGGGCGTTCACCCCGCCGACGAAGAAGTGGGCGAGACGGCTGTGCGGGGACCAGTCGCAGGCCGTTACCAGGTTGTGCGTCGCCCAACTGTGCCCGAAGGTTCCGTCGGCCGCCACGGCCGGGAACTCGGTCACGTCTGAGAAGTGGGTGCCGATCAGCAGAAACACGAACACCAGAGATGCCATCGCCTTCATGGCCAAGTAGCCGAGCAGCACCTGCCATAAGGGTAGCGGGAGGACAAGCATTGGGACGGCCAAGATCGCGACGAAGTAGAGCAGCTTGCACAGGGCGAAGATGGCGTACTGGTGCGGAGGGTGGCGGATGTCAGTCATGTTGGCCAGCCGCCGTTTGAACAGGTACACGAAGTCCTGCCACACGACGGTGTAGAGCGCTACGAAGACGTAGGCGATTGGCGCGTACAGGTGCTGGAACCGGAAGTGCCACCGCCAGGGCTGATTCGGCGAGAGCCGCACGAACGGGTTCTCGTCGATGTCGATGTCGCATCCGTTGACGTTTGGGAAGATGTGGTGGCTCTTGGTGTGCCGCATTCGCCACAGGTAGGCACTCACCCCGAGCAGGGAGAACGAAGCACCATGTGCCACGTCGTTCCAGAAAGCGGATCGGAACAGGACATGGTGGGCGGCATCGTGGCCAATGTTGATTGCCATCAGGAGGGAGGCGGTGCCGAAGACGAAGGCGAGTGGGAGCAGCGTCCAGAGCGGCAGTGGGTGGGTTAGGATGAGGATGTACGAGCCGACGATCAGCCCGCCAAACACCGCCGCTTTGAGCATGATCGACCTATCCGCAAACCGGGTCTTGCCCGTTTGGCAGAAATAGTCATCCACCCGTCGCTTCACATCTTGGTAGAAGCTGTCGTCCGCCTCGTGCTCGAACCGGATTGCATCCATGGACGCCCTCTGCCGCCGAAAGAATCCATGCAAGCCGTGGGTGGTGTTACCGTACAAGGTGACACCTTCCCTTTCCCCCGGAGGCTCGCATGAACACGACGTCCACTATTCTGGCCATCGATCTCGGCAAGTTCAACTCCGTTTCGTGCCATTA
>JBBQCQ010000035.1:0-12560 GCA_038318835.1 Gemmatales bacterium
CCACGAGGCCGCGAAGGGCACGGCCGAGATCGCGCAGAACATCACGGCCGTGGCCCAGACGGCCCAGAACACCACGGAAGGGGCCGTGCTCACGCAGCACGCCGGCGAAGACCTCAACCGCGTCGCCCTGTTCCTGCAACAACTGGTTGCGACCCAGCACCAGAACCGGGTGGCCGCACCGCGGGCCGATGCACTGGGGGGCAGTCGATTCGGCACGACGAGTTTGACGACCACCCTGCGGCCGTCGGGCACGATCCGTTCGTCGGGTACGCTCCGTCAAACGGCGGCGATCCGCAAGACCCGCGACGACGTGGGCGGCTCGCGGAGCCGCGTGAACTGGACCGAAACGACCACCGGCCCGAGTTGAGAACCCGCCCCATACGATTCCGCCTATTTGAGGAGAGTTCGCGATGAACGTGTTAGTCGTCGATGATTCCCGCGCGATGCGGTCGATTCTGTCCAATATTCTCAAGCAGCTCGGTCATCAGACGGTCGAGGCGGGCAACGGCCAGGAAGCGCAGGAGAAGCTCGCGGCCGGCGAGGAGTTCGACCTCGCGCTCGTGGACTGGAACATGCCCGTGATGAACGGCCTGGAGTTCGTCCAGAAGGTTCGCGAGAACCCGGCCCATGCCAGCGTGCCGATTATCATGGTCACAACCGAGACGGAACAATCGCAGATGGCGATGGCCATGCAGGCCGGGGCGAATGAGTACATCATGAAGCCGTTCAACAAAGATGTGCTCGCCGCCAAGCTCGAACTTCTCACGCCCGCCGCCCGGTAACGCCGCCATGAGCAAAATTCGCGTACTGGTCGTGGACGATTCCGTCGTCACTCGCCGGCTTGTCAGCGACGCCCTCGCGGCCGATCCGCTGGTCGAAGTCGTCGGCGTAGCCGCCAACGGCCGCATTGCCCTCCTGAAACTCACGCAAGTGAACCCAGACGCCGTCATCCTCGACGTGGAGATGCCCGGCATGGACGGCCTGGCGGCGCTGGCGGAACTCCGCAAGACGCACCCGACGCTGCCCGTCATTATGTTCAGCACGCAGACCGACCGCGGGGCGGCCGCCACGCTCGAAGCCCTGGCCCGCGGGGCGAACGACTACGTCACGAAGCCGGCCAACATGGGCAACCTCGCCGCCGCCCTGCGGCACGTCGGCGACCAACTGCTGCCGCGGATCAAGCTGTTCTGCCGGGGCCGCGAGAGCACATCGGGCCTGTTGGCGGCGGCTGGCACGAACGCCACGCCGTCGGTCAAGAGTGCGCCGCGAAAGGTTGGCGTGGTCGGCATCGGCTGTTCGACCGGTGGCCCGAACGCCCTGGCGGAACTCCTCGCCGGCCTGCCGCTGGAACTGCCCGTGCCGATCCTGATTACCCAGCACATGCCGCCGACGTTCACACGGCTTTTGGCCGAGGGGCTGGCCACCAAGAGCGGCTTCCCGGTGGTCGAGGCGGCCGACGGCGACTTGCTCGAACCGGGTGTCGTCTTCGTGGCCCCCGGCGATCATCACCTGACGGTGGCCCGCACGCCGGAGGGCATGGCCGTGCGGCTGAACCAGCAACCGGCCGAGAACGGCTGCCGCCCGGCGGTGGACGCCATGTTCCGCTCGCTGGCTCAGACATTCGGCGAGGGCACGCTCGGCGTGGTCCTCACCGGCATGGGCAAAGACGGCCTGCGGGGGGCAGAAAAGATCGTCGAGGCCGGCGGCTCGGTGCTCGCGCAGGACGAGGCCACGAGTGTCGTGTGGGGGATGCCCGGCTTCGTGGCGAACGCCGGTCTGGCGCGTCAGGTGGTGCCGCTGCCGGACCTGCCGGAAGCCGTTGCCCGCCTCGTGGCGGTCGGCCGACCCACCGCCATTGTCTCCGCAGGAGGGCCGTGAGTGATGGTCCCCAAACTGAGCAAGAGCGACAACGATTATGTTCGCGCCGTCGTCCGTCAGAAGTCGGGCATCGTGCTCGAAGAAAAGAAAAGCTACCTGATCGACTCGCGCCTGACCGCGCTCGCCCGGCGGATCGGCTTGGAGAGCAGCACGAAGCTCGTCGAGCAACTGCGCACGGCCGGCTTGCGTGGCCTGCACGAGAAAGTGGTCGAGGCGCTGACCACGAACGAGACGTCGTTCTTCCGCGATGGCCACCCGTTCGACGGGCTTCGCACGAGCATCTTGCCGGAGATGCTCAAGAAGCGGGCCGGCGAGAAGCGGTTGTCGATCTGGTGCGCCGCCGCCTCGACGGGGCAGGAGCCGTACACGGTGGCGATGCTCCTCCGCGAGCACTTCCCGGCCCAACTGGCGGGCTGGAGCGTGAAGATTCTGGGCACCGACCTGTCGGCTCAGGTGGTCGAACAGGCGAAGACCGGTCGGTACTCGCAACTGGAGATCAACCGCGGCCTACCGGCGGCGTACCAGTTGAAGTACTTCTCCAAGCAGGACGCCGACTGGGTGCTGCACGACGACGTGCGGGCGATGGTCGAGTTCCGCACGTTCAACCTGCTCGACTCGTTCACGGCCGTGCCGCCGTGCGATCTGCTGTTTATGCGGAACGTGCTAATTTACTTCGACCTGGACACCAAGAAACTGATCCTGGACAAAGTGCGGCGGGTGCTTCGGCCGGACGGCCACCTGTTCCTCGGCGGAGCCGAGACAACCCTGCATATCGACAACGGCTACGATCGCATCGTGGCCGACGAGACAACGACTTACCGCCCGCGTTCCTCGTGGCCGGGTACAGCCTCGGCGTCGCGGCTCTCGAAATTTCCCACGCTGCTACCTACCAGCGGAGACCGACTATGACCCTCTCGGCCGACGACATCGCAACCTTCACGAAGGAAATCTGGACGCTCGTCCTCGGTCAAGCGATTGCCGAGACGAACCAGCCGCTGTTCAAGGACGCGAACCTCATCAACAGTTCCGTCCACATCACCGGCGCGTGGCGGGGCACGGTCGTGCTCGTGTTGCCGACGGCGGTGGCCCGGAACGCCGCGGCCGGCATGTTCGCCATGGACGAAGCCGCCATGACGCAACTGCACGTCCACGACGCGGTGGGCGAACTGGTGAACATGATCGGCGGCAATCTGAAGTCGTTGCTCCCGCCGCCGTGTTTCTTGTCGCTGCCGAGCGTGACGCACGGGCAGGACGTGGAAATCAACATTATCGGCGGGCGGTGCCTGGGTAAGATGACCTTCGAGACGGCCGATGGCATCTTCCTGGTGGCCGTGATGGAACACGCCGCCGACGGCCACACGAAGGTCTCCGGCAGCGGTGTCCGCGAGTGGGGCCAGTTCACCCGCCAGCCGGTGTGCACGTAGACCGATTAGCGGCGACGCGAAGGGTTTCCGCAACGGAGCGCGGAATCTGCCTCTATGAGCAATCCGATTCCCGGCACTCGCTCGCCGCACTCCGCTCCGCAAAGCCTCCGCGTCGCGGCTAAACGTGGCCGCGGTCTTCACTTCCCCCGATCGCCTGGACTCGCGCGCCTCGGCCCGTTACATTGGGTGTATACCGACGCGAAACGACCCGGCGTACCTCCCTTCGCACTCGCACGCCGCCGCTTCGCTTTCATGTTGCACCCAGGACGACTCGCATGTCTATCGACGTCGCGTGCCCGAATTGTCATTCGCGGTTGAAAGCTCCAGATGGGATGGTGGGGAAGAAAGCCCGGTGCAAGAAGTGCCAGGAATCGTTCCGCATTCCTGGCGGCGACCCGCACGCGAGCGACGGCGGCGACGCCCAGCAGCTCAGTGTCGTCGGCGATTCGCCCTTCGCGTTTCCCGGCGATGCCCCTGCCCCGTCGCCGGCCAAGCCGGTCGAGCCGAAGGCCGATCCGCCGTCCAAGTCGAAGTACCGCACGAAGGCCGCTGTGCCGGCGAAAAAGTCGTCGTA
This sequence comes from Gemmatales bacterium, assembly GCA_038318835.1. Lineage (GTDB taxonomy): Bacteria > Planctomycetota > Planctomycetia > Gemmatales > Gemmataceae > Limnoglobus. The sequence continues at coordinate 3,877 of JBBQCQ010000035.1, forward strand.
TGGCGGCGGCAAGGCCGCGCCGGTGGGCGGGAAGAGCCGCCTGCCTCTGTTCGCCCTGGCCGGGTTGCTGTGTGCCGGCGGCGGGGCGGCCGTGTTCTTCGCTTACTCCGAGTCGCAGAAGCCGAAGGACACCCCAGCCCCGGCGGTCGCAGCCACGACCCCGCCGAACAACCCGCCCGCGGTGCCGCCGCCGGTGCCGGTGAAGGACGACAAATCGAAGAAGGCGAAGGCCGACCCGGTCGCCGCGAAAGTGAACGCGGAGCCGAAGGCCGGCCCGCGGGTGCTCAAGGCGACGGGCGGGCTGAAACTGCCTCCGCCGAACCCGAAGCCGACGTCCCTGGAAAAGGCCGTCGCGTCCATTCCACTCGACCATCCGCCGACGGCCGCGAAGCAACTGCTCGTAGGCGGGTCTGAAGGACCGGTGATGCTCGTCACGCGCCGCACGTTCGACGGCCTCGGCGGCAAGGGCATGAAGGACACGATCGACCGCTACGCTCTCAACACGTTCCGCCTGATCGACCAGACGGAAGTGCCGGCCGACACCGTGAAGAGTTACCCGCGGGTGTGCGACGTTAGCCCGGCCGGCGACCGCTTCGCCTACGAGCACCCGGCCGGCAAGTTGACCGTCACCCAACTCGGGGTGAAAACGAACGTCGTTGAAGGGCTGGACCTGGCCGGGGCTAGCGACCCCGTCGGCATTGTGGGCCTGCACTTCCTGACTCAGGATCAGTTGGCCGTGGTCACGAAGGCCGGCGTGGTCGAGGTGTGGGACCTGGACGCGAAGAAGAAGGTCAGCGCCACCGAGCCGCTGCCCGCAGGGGCCAGCCTCGTCCCTGGTCGCTCGTGTACGTTCCGCGTGGACTACGATCCGAAGAACGTGCTGGAGAAGTCGGCCCTTTTCGCCTACGCGGGCGGGGTGGTGTACCAGGTGCCGCTCGCGGGTAAGCCTCGCGCGGTCTTCACGCTACCTCGCAAGCCGACGGCGTGCCTGGCCCTGGCCGTCGAGAGCGGCGGCGAACGCATCGCCGTGGCATACACGGCCACTGAGCCGGGCGAGCACACGCGGTTCGTGTACGGCCGCCTCAGCGACCCGGAACCGAAGGGCGACCTCAGCCTTGACGCCGAGGCCGGTACGCCGGTGGCCGCAAACTGGAACCGCCCGGAGACGTTCACCGTGCTCACCGACAAGGGCCAGGGCTTCGCGTGCGATGCCGACAACGGGAACATCATCGCGGCCTTCCGCCCGGAGAAGCCCTCGCCGCTGATGGTGGTCGAAGGCGTGAACCACTGGTTCTTGCTGCCCGACCCGGCCGACGCGAAGAAGGCCGTGCTGGTGAACGTGACCATCCCGCCAGAGAGTTACTCCCCCTCGCTGACCGGTGCCAAATGGACGACGCTCTCGCTGACGATCAACCCGGCAGGTACAGCGAAGTGAGCCGACGAAATCCGCCCTGCTCGTAGGCACAGACGCTCTTTCGCTTCCGTAAGTTCACTATGCCCGGTCACGATCTGCCGCCGGTTCGCGCTGCGGCCACGCTCTTGCCGTGGCTGCTCGAAATGCTGTCGCCGATGAGCCGCACCCGCGTGAAGGAACTCCTCCGCGACGGCCGCATTCGTGTGAACGATCAACCCATCACGCGGCACGACCACCCGCTGACCGTCACCGATCGCGTCACGCTGAACCGCGACGGCCCCACACGTTCGGCCGCGCCGCCGCTGGTGATTGTCCACGAAGACGCGGACCTGATTGCCATCGATAAGCCGGCCGGTCTGCTGACCGTGGCGACCGACGCCGAGAAGCACGACACCGCCTTCGTCCGACTCGGCGAGCAACGGCACACCCGGCCCTTCGTCGTCCACCGCCTCGACCGCGGCACGTCTGGGCTGCTCTTGTTCGCCCGCTCGGCCGCCGTTCGCGATCAGCTTCAAGCCGCGTGGGACAGCGTCGAGAAGACGTACCTCGCCGTGGTGCAGGGCCACCCGCCGTCGGCGTCGGGCCGCGTCGAGAACTATCTGCGCGAAGGCAAGAACCTGCGGATGCAGGCGATGGCGAAGCCCGCGGACGGGGCTGTGCGGGCGATCAGTCGGTATCGCGTGGTCGGCCGCAAGGGGCCGTATTCGCTCGTGGAAGTGGCCATCGAGACAGGGCGGAAGCACCAGATTCGCGTTCACCTCGCCGGCCTCGGCTGCCCGGTGATCGGCGACACCGACTACGGAGCGACGGCCGATCCCGTCCGCCGCCTCGGCTTGCACGCGTGGCGGTTAGCGTTCCCGCACCCAACCGGCGGGCAAAGGCTGGAACTGGAATCGGAACTGCCGGACGTGTTGCGGCAAGTGGTTAAATCGTGAGTCTTCGGCCGCGAAGCGGCCCGCGCATAAAGCCTGGGGCGGAAGCCCCAGGACGCGAACGACACCGAGGTTCCGCCGTCGGCCGCTTCGCGGCGAGTGTTGCAATCTCTTGCAACCAGGGGCTTCCGCCCCAGGCTTTATCCGCGGGCCGCTTCGCGGCCGAAGACGTGGGTCACTTTTCGCCGTAGGCCTTGTAGCGGTTCACCGGCTTCGCCGTCGTCGTCGGCTTCACGGCAATCTGGATCGCGTCGGCCTCGGCGGGTGGGGCTGCCTTCGGGGTCGCGCGGCCGTCGGGCGTTGGTTGCGGCACGGGGTTCGTCGGGCCACCGTCGTACCGGAAGCCAGGGTCGCTCGGCACGGTCGTCGGGGGCACCGCTGTGGCTGCGGCCGGCTTCAGATTCAGCGTGAGCGTCGCGCCGCTGGCGGTCGTCCCGCTGATGCCCCAGTATCCGCCGCCGTAATAGGAACTCGGGTAGGCGTAGTAGCTCGGCACGACGTAATAGCTGGGTGCCACATAGTACCGCGGCGCGGCGTAGTACCGCGGGGCGTAGTACGACGAGTAGCCGAAGGAGAACCCGCCGCCGTAGTAGCCGCCGCCGCCGTAGTAACTGCGGCCGTAGTAGCTCGGGTAGCGGTAGCCGCCGTAGTAGCCGCGGTGGTGAATCTGTTCGGTGTCGTCGGTCAACGGCGAGTCGGCCGCGATCGGTTTGTCCTCGGCCCGATAGCGGCCGAGTTGCTGGGCAGGGTCGTCGGCCCGCGTCGAGCTGACGCCGGCGAGCAGCCCACAGGCCACTGCGAGCGTGTGCAGAGTCCATCGCGTCATCGTCCACCCCCTTTTCGGAACACCCTCTTCCCCAGGGTTTCTCCTGCGCATTCTACTTAACCGGTATCCTCCGCGGAAGCCTCCCCGATAATTCTGCCGCGCCGGATTTGCCAAACCCCCAGTTCGGTCCCAAAGTTCACGCGCACGATTCCGCCAACGACCCCAGGGTGCCGCCGTGAGTTTGAAGCGATTCCTCCGCGTCCTGTCGGTCAGCCTTTTCCTGTTCATCCTCGTCGGCACGCTCGCGCTCAGTAAGGCCGCCGATCTGGACATCTTGCTGAAGGCCGGGCGGAAGGCGAAGGAGCAGGTGGCGAACGTGATGCCCGAAGGGGGCAAGCTGGCCGGCCCGCTCGCGGCCTTCCGGGCCGGGGACGCCCTGCCGGTCGAGGAGCGGGTTCGCGTGCGCATTCAGACCGACAAGGCGATGATCGGGGCCGACGTGACCGTGGACGCGACCGCGAAGCCCGGCGAAGTCCGCCTCCGCGGCATCGTGCTGGCGACCGCCCAGAAGCAGCGGGCCGTCGAGTTGGCGAACGGCACGCAGGGAGTCGATAAGGTGTACGAGGAACTCGCGGTACCGGAAGGGAAGTAGGTCGGCCCTGCCGGGGCCGCTCGCCGTTCGGAGATTCAGACAGGGCCCGCTCACGCCGGGCCGCTCGCCATTCGGAGTGCAATCCGGCCGGTTGCACTTCTTAACGCAGTACTCGTCGGCCCACGAATCGCGTCACGCCGATCAGTCGCAGCAACACGCCCGCCGCCGCCACGACCGCGAACGGCCACCCACCGACGGCCAGCGCCAACAGGCCGAAGGCCATCAGCACTTCCGGCCGCCAGTCGGCCGATCGCCCGCCCGCCACAGTCGCCACACCGAACAGGCCGGTCAGCCACGCGGCCGCGAACAGCATCGCGCGGGGCGTCGGTGCGGTCGAGGTCGAGGCCACTTCGGGTTCGTCGGCTGCCGGCATGGGCCGGTTCGCGGGCCGCTTCTCCGCTTCCACCAGCCGGATCGGCTCGTCGCCGGTGACGATCCACGCGAGGTCCTTACCCATGCGGCGGCACGGGCCACCGGCAGCGGGGGGGTGGTCGTCGGGCGTCGTCAGGCGGTGTTCGTCCTTCGGCAGTGGCACGTTCGCCAACAGCAGATCGACCGCCGGGAGCGTCACCTCCGGGCGGGCCGGGACGCGGTTCACGACCACCACCCGCACCGCCTCGTTTGGCCCCGCGGGGAAGTCAGACAGCCACCGCCGGCGGGTCGGGTCGCCGGCGGTCTCGGCCACCGAGGTGCCGGCCGGCAACTCCACGCGTGTCTCGGTGCCGGCCGACAATCGCGATACGTCCAGCGTGAAACGGTGCGGTCGGTTCGGCGGCAGCTTCAGGGCCAGCGTCACCCGCTGTTCGAGAAGGTTGCCGACCGGCGTGACCGCGTCTGACTGCTTCACGGTCGTCGGCGTCGGTGGGTACGCGGTGAACTTCGGCGGCTCCGTCGTCGCATCGGCGACGTAGACCGTTTCGCGATAGCGGGCGGTCGGCAGCATCTTCGTCGTGCGGCCGGGTTGCAGGGTCAGGGCCGTGTCGTCGATCGGGCGAACGCGAACCGTCGTGTTCGGCACGCCGGGCAGTTCAAACGCCGTGTTCGGGGTGTAGCTGGGCCAGACGCCGGCCCACTTCAAGGTTGGGTCTTTTGCGTCGGTCTTGAACCATACCCGGATGCGGTTGCCGGACCGCTGCCAGCCGGCGAGGTCGGCCGCTGTCACGTCGGTGAGCTTCACGCCGGCGGGCACTTCGCACTCGATCAGTGGCGTGGCCGTGCCGGTCGGCCACCGCGCGACGCCGCCCACATCGGCCCGCGGGCCGAGTGCCCACGTCAGTTCGTGGCTCGTCGGGGTTGGCGCGGCGGGGGGCCGCAGGGTCGGCCGCGCGACCGGCGCGTTCGTGCCCTCGCGGCGGAACGAGCGGGTGAGCGTCTTATCGAAGTCGAACTCGGGCAACGTGACGAAGTCGCGGGCGACGGCCTCGGCCGGGAAGTCGAGAAGTCCCTCGTTCTGCCAGGCGTCGGCGGTGACGCCGGTCAGCCGCACGCCGAGGTAACTGGCCATCACGTCGGCGTTCGTCGCCCGCGGCAATCGCAGGGCGGGCCGCAGGTTCAGCGGCTCCTTCGGGTACAGCCGGAACGTGACCGCGAGCGCCCCCTCGGCCGGGTTTTGCAGATCGAGCGTGAGCCGCTGCCCGCCGTTGTCCGCGGGTGTGAGCTCCCAGTTTCGTAGGCCGACGGGCGTCTCGGTGCTGCCCCCGCGAACGCTCACGGCCCCCGGTTCCAGACCGGGCGGCACGTCGAACGTCAGCCGCGACAGCGACCCGCGGGCGATCTGATACGCGAACGCGGCGTGTGCGGTGGCCCGCCCGTCGGTGAGGTCCCACACGGTTGCTTCGGTCACGCTCGCGGCCGGGGGGCTGTTCGTTCCAGCCCCGTCCCGCCATCGCAGCGCGACCGCACCACCGCGACCGAGGTCGGCGGTCAGCGTGGTGCCGGCCTCAGTTCGCGCGAGCGTCTGCCGGCCGATTCGCGCCGCAAGTGTCGGCTGCCGACCGGTCGGGAACTGCACAGTCAATCGCGACGCCAGCACATCGGGGATACCGAACCGCACGTCCCGGTCGCCGCCGGTGCCGGTGATGGGCACGGCGAACGCGGCCTTCACCTCGTGCCGCCCCGGGCCGGCCACCGCGAGGGTGTACAGGTTCGGCTGGCCCGCGTTGGGGTAGGCGACGGTGCCATCGAGCGTCATCGATTCCAGCCGCACGCCGGTGAGCGGCAGCGCGAGTTGGTGGGGACCGTCGCGGGTGGCGTGGACCGTCCAGGTGGCGGTGAAACGAACCGTGCCGTCGGCCTCAGTGCCCGCGTACTCGGCGTTCGTCACCACGAGCGGCGGCACGGCCGGCGTGGCGGCCGCGGTGAGCCGATCGAGCAGCGATTGCGGCACCAGGGCCGTCAGCTCGTTCGGCTTCGTCGGCGATTCCTGAAGGAAGTACATCGTGGCGGCCTCCGGAGCCTGAGCGTCAGTTGACGACGCAACGAACCATACCAGCCCGATGGTCGCCACGGCCCGCGGCACGCTCGGCTTCGCGAGGGTGAACGCGAGCCAGGCCAGGAGTGCGACGACCAGCGGCGGCAGGATCACGATTTGCCAGCCGTCGGGGGCGAGCCACGTGGCCGCGCCGAGGAGGGCGACGACGAGCACCAGGCCAGCACGCGATGCTCGCCCCGGCGGACCGGCGAGCCAGCGAGTAAGCGTGCCGCCGAACACGAGGGCCGCGAGGGCGAGGCCGAGGCCGCGAAGGACATCCGTGGGCACCACGGCGATGCTGGCCGGCAAGGCGTCGGCGGTCGCGGCGAGCGTCGGCCACAGGCGGTGGTGCGGGCCGAAGGTCCACGTCGTGCGAATCGGCGGCGAACCCGGTAAGTCCGGCGGCGTCGGGTCGAGACGCTGCGGCCAACCGGCGGCGCGAGGCAGGCGATACGCGAGCACAAACGCCACGCCATCGGCATCGGGGGTGGGCACCGGCACTCGCACGCTGCCATCGGTGGCGACGGCGTCGGCCCACAAGCCATCGACGGTTGCGAACGCGACGACCGCACCGGGCGGCAGCGTCACGGGCAAGACACGACCCGCCGCCGTCCGCACGCGGCCCGAGAGTTCGCCCCGCGGGTGTCCGGTTGCGTCGAGCGTTGCCATCAGGGCCAAATCGGTGAACCGCCAGACGTTCTCCACGACGGGCAACTTCTCCGCGTCCGGCGGGGCGGTCCCGGCCGGTGCCCCCTTCGCCGCCAGCGTGAGCGTGGCGGTCGGGTCCTGGGTGTACTTCAGCGTTCGCGCGTCCGGGTCGCCGGTCGAGAGCCAGCCGCGGAGGGTCGGCGCGAGTTGCAGCGTGAGCGTGCCGTCTCGCTTCGCCGCACCGACCGCCGCCAGCACCGGCACGGCCATCGTCGGCCGAGCGTCGGGCGTGTCGAACACCGGCGGCAGCCCGCTGAGTTCCACCCGCACATCGACCGTTTCGCCGGTCGTGATGGGGTGCGTCGGTTCCAGCACCCACAGGCCGTTACCGGTCTTCGACCACGCCGCCGTCGGGTCGTCGGGCGTCAGTATGGCCGCGAGCGAAGCGAAGCCCGGCGGGATACGGAACGTCAGTCGCGTCAGTGGGCCACGCGACACACTCACGCGGAAGCGGCCGGTCAGTTGCGAGCGGCCCGGTTCCAGTCGCCACTCGATCGTGTCGGTGGTCGCGAACTCCGCCCCCGCGGCGCGGAGTCGCAGGGCAGGCGGGCGGCGGGTCGTGTGGCCGTCGGCCAGCAGCCCGCCGCGGAAGCCCAGCGTGAGCGAAGGATCAACCGCGGCCGAGCGGACGAGCCGGTAATCGCCCGCCGACCAGCCCTCGAGTTTCATCTCGCCGGTCATTCGCACGTCGAGCCGGTCGTCGGCCAGCGGGCCAAGAGCCGGGCGAACCGTGGGCACCGGCCACGCCTCCCCGCCCGTCGGCACGACGGCGACGGCCGCGACCGTCACCACGCCGGCCGCGAGCGGTTCGCGGAAGGTCACGGTCAGCCGACGGTCCACGGACTGCCAGCTTTCCAGGCCGGGGGCGGTCACGTCGGTCACGGTCAGAGTGGGGTCGAGGTCGAAGGCAAGAACCGAAAGCGGGCCGCGGGCGGCGGTCGTGTCGAACTCGAACGTCGCGACAGCGAGGCCGGGCGACAGGTCGAACTTGGCGAGGCGGTTGAAGGTGGCGAACGGTGCCGGCAGACCCGCCCCCGTCGTGTGGCGGATGGCGAACTCCAGCCGCGACTCACCGCCGAAGGCGATCTTCCAACCGGTGCGGCCGCCGGCCTGCGGGAAGGGGCCGGTGACCAGTTGGCCCCGCTTCGCCACCGGCACGCGGTCGGCGGGCAAGTCGAGGTCCAGGACCGCGAGCGGGGCCGCGGGCAGGCCGAGGTCGAACCGCACGGCTCCCGGTTCGTCGGTGCCGCGGGCCGACCATGCGAACGCCACCGGCGTCCGCCCGCGGCGGTCCACCCACAACTTCGCTGGGGTGCCCCATACCAGGGCTGCACGCCCGTCGGGCCATGTCGCCGCGCCGAAGGCGATCCGCAGCGGATCGAGTGACAGCACACTGTCACCCACGGCCGACACCACCCATTCGCACGTGCCGGCAAGGGCATCGTCGGCGAAGTTCGCGCGGTAGTGAGCTTGAACCAGAGTCGGCGGCGGGAACAGGTTCGCGGTGGCGGTGGCCGCGGCCCGCACGCTCTGCTCGAACTCGTCGCGGGGCATGCGGCGGAATGGGTTCCCCTCGGCGGGGGTCGGCAGCGGTGCGTCTCGCCCAAGCAAGACGCGGCGAATCGGGAACGGGTCGGCCGGCGGCTTCGCATCGCGGACCGCAAGGGCGTGCAACCCGGTCGCGAGGGCGGCCGCGGCCGGCACCTGGGCCGGCACCACCGCCACCCCCGCAAGCAGAGCCA
>JBBQCQ010000036.1:0-12417 GCA_038318835.1 Gemmatales bacterium
CCCGAGGTGAGAATCGCGGAATATCGAGCGTCATCCCGACCGTGGTGGAGTACGTTCCGAAAAAGTCCGTCGTGAGGGCGAAGTGACTCCGGATTCTCCCACTTCACCCGTTGAAACTCGTGCAGGTACTCGATCCGTTCCGCGTCAACGTTCGCACGAAAGCACGCGATCGACAGCCGAATCGCTTTCGCCGCCACTTCTTCGCCGTTTTCCTCCAGCCAGTCGGCGTACACCAACCGCGGCAGGTCGTCGTCGGGGGCGTCAAAGATCGCCCGCAGGAAGGCTTCCCGGTCATCCGGCATCGTGTTATTCCAGGGCGGTCGTTTCGTCGAAGCCGAACATGAGGTTGAAGTTCTGCACGGCTACGCCGCTCGCGCCGCGAATGAGATTGTCCTCGGCCGCGAGGATGATGATTCGGCCGCGGACGAGCTTCACGCATAGGTCGAGGTAGTTCGTGTGGGCCGTGTCCTTCGTGGCCGGCAGCGTCTCGCGGACGCGCACGAATGGCTTGCCGCGATAGTACTCGCGGTAGAGTTTCACGAGCCGACCTTCGTCGAGTGGCAGTCGTGGGATCGCGTAGATGGTGCTGAAAATGCCGCGGTCCATCGGCATCAGGTGCGGGGTGAAGATGACCTGCACGGGAGCGTCCGCCACGATGGACAGTGCCTGTTCGATTTCCGGCGTGTGCCGATGGGTGCCGATGCCGTAGGCGGACACGCTCTCGTTGCACTCGGGGAACAGCGTGCCGAGCTTCGGCGTGCGGCCGGCCCCGGACACGCCGGACTTGCTGTCGATGATGATGCCCTCGCGCTCGATCAGATTCGCACGAATCAGCGGCGCGAGGCCGAGGATTGCCGTCTGCGGGTAGCAGCCGGGGTTGGCGACGAGTTTCGCTCCACGGATGTCATCGGCGAACAGTTCCGGCAGGCCGTACACGGCGCGTACGAGGTTGTCCGTATCCTGGTGCGGTTGGTGGTACCACTCGGCGTACACGGCCGGGTCGGCGAGGCGATAATCGGCACTCAGATCGACCACCCGCATCCCGCGGTCGAGCAGCGGCGGGATGGCCTCCATGCTCGCCCCGTGCGGCAGGCAGCCGAAGACGCACTGGACGCCTTTCGCCACGAGGGCATCGGGGTCGAGGTTCTCCATTGCGAGATCGAAGCGATTCGTCAGCACCGGGTGGGCGGCCGACACCAGCTTGCCCGCTTCTTGCCGCGACGTGACGGCCACGACCTCCGCGTGGGGGTGCCGCAGGAGAATCTTCAGCAGTTCGACGGCCGTGTACCCCGATCCACCGAGGATGGCGCATTTCACTTTGTTCATCGTTCACCGTTCCTGTTTCCGACTCTCCGATTACTATATCCGCATCATGGCTGACGAACCGCTGACCATCACCGCCGCCGCCGCCCTCCTCCGCACCGGCGACCTCACGCCGTCGGAATTGCTGGAACAGTGCCTTCGGCGAATCGACGTGTACGAACCGGCGGTTCAAGCGTGGGTGTACCTCGACCGCGAGCGTGCCCGGCGCGATGCTGCTGAGATGACCGAAGCGATTCGCAAGGGCGGGTATCGCGGTCCGCTGCACGGCATCCCGATCGGCGTGAAGGACATCATCGACGTGTTCGACATGCCGACTGGCTGCGGCTCGAAGCTGTGGGCGAACAGCTACGCCCGCCGCGACGCGACCGTGGTCGAGCGCCTGCGGGCGGCCGGGGCGTTGATCCTCGGCAAGACCGTGACGACGCCGTATGCGTTCACCGACCCGCCGAAGACGCGGAACCCGTGGAACCTCTCCCGCACGCCCGGCGGCAGCAGTTCCGGCAGTGCCGCCGCGGTGGCGTGCGGGATGTGCCTCGGCGCGCTCGGCACCCAAACCGGCGGCAGCCTGACGCGACCGGCGAGTTACTGCGGCGTGTGTAGCTTAAAGCCCACGTATAACCGTGTGAGTGTCGAGGGCGTGTTGCCACTCGCCCCGAGCCTCGATCACGTCGGTGTGATGGCGAACTGTGTGCGGGATTTGGCGGTGATCTACGAGGTCGTAGCGGGTTTGGACCCGCTCGACCGCCGATATAAGAACGACCCCGAGCCAATTCCCGCGTGCGTGTCCTTCGTCGATCAACACTTGCCGAACCCGGTCCTGAACCCGATAGTCTTCGGTGGCCTGTTTGATCGCGTCGGCGAACGGATGGCCGAAGCGTATGGCAACGCCATCCGACTATTGGAATCGGAGCACACCGAATACGAGCGGTGCGTACCGCCGCCCTGGTTCGCCAACCTTCCGGCGGCTCATCGCCGGGTCATGGCGGTCGAGGCGGCGGAATTCCACGAAGAACGGCTCGGGTCGCATCCCGATGACTATCCGTGCAACATCCGCAATTTGATCGAGGACGGGATCGCGGGCCGCGGGACCGACTTCATCCGAGCTTGGAACCTTCAGCGCGATTCCACCCCCGAAGTTTCCGAATCGCTCCGACATATCCACACGTATATCACGCCTGCGACCGCGGACTTCCCACCAACCCGCGAGGGTACGGGCGATCCCGCCTTGAACGTGCCCTGGAGTTTCTGCCGCGTGCCCACTGTTTCCGTGCCCGCGGGAGCGTCGGTCGACGGCCTGCCGTTCGCCGTCCAACTGGTCGGCGGGAAACACGAGGAAGCCCGACTGTTGGCCACTGCGGCTTGGTGCGAGTCGGTGTTCGACCTCCCCCGCCACCTGCCCCCGGTGCCGGCATGAGTTCGTTCGCGGACCTGCTCGACATACTGCACGAAGATAACCACTGCATCGGCCTGAACAAGCCGAGCGGGTGGCCGACGACGCACTTCGACGGCACCGATGAAACGGTGGATCGGCTCGTCAAAAGTTACCTCAAGGAGAAGTACCAGAAGCCGGGCAACGTCTTCCTCGGCGTCGTCCACCGGCTCGACAAGGCGACGAGCGGGGCACTGCTGTTCGCCCGCACTAGCAAGGCGGCGAGTCGGCTCAGCGAGCAGTTCCGCGAGGGCAGCGTCGAGAAGGTGTACTGGGCCGTCGTCGAGAGCAAGCCGAACGAGGGCCGGTCGTGGGACCTTCGCGATACCGGCTCGCTCGACGACTACCTCGTTCACGACGATCTCGCACAGTGCGTGAAGGTGGTCGAGGCTGACACGCCCGGCGCGAAAGCGGCGCGGCTGCTGTTCACGGTCCGTAACCGGCACGCGGGGTTGGTCTGGCTCGAACTGCGGCCGCACACGGGGCGGAAGCATCAACTGCGGGTACAACTCGCCTCGCGTGGCAGTCCGATCTACGGCGACATCAAGTACGGCTCGGCCCTGCGGTTCGGCGACGGCATCGGGTTACACGCCCGGTCGCTCACGTTTCTGCACCCGACCACACATAACCCGACGACGATCACGGCCGAAGTGCCTAAAGTGTGGCGGGGCCGATTCGCGAAGCTGCTGAACGGGTAACACCAACATGACGGATCATGAGAAGCTGGCCGCGATCTTGGCCGCCGTACAGGTCGATCCGGGCGGTCGCGGGCTGGCGACGGTCCCCGACGACAACCTGTTCACGGCCACTGCCGCCGACTTCGCTGCCGCCTGCCGCAGTCTCGTCGCGCATCCGAAGCTCATCCCGCTCGTCCTCACCGGGTTCATCATCCCGTCGGTCGAGCCGCCACGATTCGAGACGGACGGGCCGCTCGGGGCGGTGTTCCTCATGCGGGCATTCGCGGAGCTTAAAGTCTGGTCGAAGTTCGCCACCGATCAAGGGTGCTACGCGGCGATCATCCGCGGGCTGATGGAGTCGGGCATCCCGCATTCGTGGGTTCAGAAGAACACGCGATCCGACGACATCCTCTGGATCGACAACATCGCCCCGCCCGGCCGCGACGTGCGGTTGGCCACGCACGTCATCGCCATCGAGCGGCCTGGCCCGGCTGCCGACGGTCGCTGCCGGACGATGCGCGGCCGCGACATCACCGACTTGATCGCTCCGGTCGATCATCTCTTTTTTCGCGACGACGGCAGTTCGCTGGGGTGGGAAACCATCGGCATCGGCGACGGCGGTAACGAGATCGGTATGGGGAAGGTGCCGCCCGAGACGGTCGCCGCGAACGTGCCGAACGGCGAGGCGATTCATTGTCGCGTGCCGACCGATCGACTCATCGTCGCAGGTGTCAGCAACTGGGGGGCGTATGCCCTCGCGGCCGGTGTGTACGTGTTGCAAGACGTGCGGCCGACTACCGACCTGTTCGACCCCGACCGCGAAAAACGCATCCTCGAAACAATGGTCCGGGCGGGGCCGCTTGTCGATGGCGTCACCGGCAAGCAAACCGCCACCGTGGACGGGTTGAGTTGGGACGAGTACACGAAGCCGCTGGTCCGTATCCGGGAGATTCTGGAATCATGATGCTCGCCACAGGGGCCGATGTTCGCGCCGCCTGCCGTGCCGGCCAACTCACCGGCCCGACGCCTGGCCTCGCACCGGGGTTCGTTCACGCGAACCTCGTGCTGCTGCCGCAGGAATGGGCCTTCGACTTCCTGCTGTTCTGCCAGCGGAATCCGAAGCCGTGCCCACTTCTGGACGTGACCGAACCCGGCAACCCGGAGCCGAAGACGGTCGCACCCGGTTCCGACTTGCGGACCGACTTGCCTGCGTATCGCGTGTGGCACCACGGCGAACTTATCGCCGAACCGACGGACGTTCGCGACCACTGGCGGGAGGATTTGGTGGGGTTTGTCATCGGCTGTTCGTTCACATTCGAGAACGCGTTGCTCGAAGCCGGCGTGCCGGTGCGGCACATCGAGCAGAACGTCAACGTGCCGATGTACCGCACGAATGTGGCCTGTCGGCCGGCCGGCCGGTTCCACGGGCCGATGGTCGTGAGTATGCGGCCGCTGAAGCCCGAGGAGGCATTGAAGGCCACCACCATCTGCGCGCGGCTCCCACTGGCGCACGGTGCGCCGGTCCACTTCGGCGACCCGGCCGCCCTCGGCATCGCCGACATCGCTACGCCCGACTTTGGCGACGCGGTCGAGATTCGCCCCGGCGAAGTGCCGGTCTTCTGGGCGTGCGGTGTGACCCCGCAAGCCGCGCTGATGGCCGCTCGACCGCCGTTCGCGATCACGCACAAGCCAGGGCACATGTTCCTGACCGATCTCCGCGACCACGAGTTGGAGCAGGTTTGAAAACAACCCTCAGAATCGACCGGGGATTCAGGCGATTTCCCGCATGACATCCCCACCCGCGGTCGGCATAATAGTAGTGTCCACTCCCGCCGTGTCACCGAGGTGAGTCATGACGAAACCTACCACCAACCCGACCCGCCGAACCTTTCTGACGACGACCGCGGCTACTGCCGCCGCCGCGACCCTGGCGGCTCCGGCCGTTCATGCAGCCGGGAGCGACATCCTCAAGATCGGCCTGATTGGGGCCGGCGGCCGCGGTCGCGGAGCTGTCCGCGATGCGATGACGGCCGACCCGAACGTGAAGCTCGTCGCCATCTGCGACATCTTCCCCGACTTCCGCGACAACGCCCACGAAGCCCTCAAGAAGCAGTTCAAGGACCGCGTTGACGTGCCCCAGGACCGCCTCTACAGCGGTTTTGACGGGTACAAGGAACTGATCGACAACAGTGGGGCCGACATCGTCTTCCTGACCACGCCGCCGGGCTTCCGACCGATGCACCTGGCCTACGCCGTCGAGAAGGGCAAGCACGTTTTCGCCGAGAAGCCGATGGCCGTGGACCCCGTCGGCGTGCGATCGGTCATGGAGTCGGCGAAGAAGGCGAAGGAAAAGAACCTTCTGTGCGCGTCGGGGTACTGCTATCGCTACGAGTTCGGCAAGCGGGAGACGGTCAAGCGCATCCACGACGGCATGATCGGCGACGTGGTGAACATTCAGGCCACATACAACACCGGCCCGATCTGGTACCGCGAAGTCGGCAAGGACTGGGACGAGATCAAAGTGCAGATTCGCAACTGGTACTACTACTCGTGGCTGTCGGGCGACTTCATCGTCGAGCAACACTGCCATAACCTGGATAAGGCCATGTGGGTGCTGAAGGACGAACTGCCCATCGCGGCCACCGGCCTCGGCGGGCGGCAGGTGCGGACCGACCCGAAGTACGGCAACATCTTCGACCACTTCGCCACGATCTTCGAGTACGCCAACGGCCAGCGGGTGTTCTCGTACTGCCGGCAGATGCCGAAGTGCGCGGGCGAGGTCAGCGACATCGTCTTCGGCTCGAAGGGTATCGCCAAGCTGATGAACCACACGATCACCGCCGGGGCCACGAAGTGGACTTACGCTGGCAACGAGAACGACATGTATGTGCAAGAGCACAAGGACTTCATCGCGTCGTTGCGGGCCGGCAAGCCGATCAACGACATGGAGATCGCCGCCCAGAGCAGCATGATGGGCATCATCGGCCGCGAGGCGGGTTACTCGGGCAAGCGACTGTTGTGGAAGGACATGATGGCATCCACGATGTCGCTCGCCCCGAAGAGCTACGACTGGGGACCGAACGCGGTGCCCGCCGTGGCCCGTCCTGGGTCGGTGTAACTTTTTCCTTCGACTTCACCGCCGGCCGGGGGTACGATCTCCCGGCCGGTTCACTTTATCGTTCGGAGAACACGCCATGACACTCCCCCTCGGCCGCCGAGACTTCCTCAACTACTCAACGTCCGTCACGGCGAGCGTGCTCGCGGCCCACGCCGGGTGGGCCGCCGAAGCACCGACGAAGAAGGCAAAGCTGAAGACGGCCGTCAAGTTCGATATGGTCAAGATCAAGGGGAGCAACCAGGACAAACTGGAACTCGTCAAGAAACTCGGCTTCCAGGGCGTCGAGATCAACAGCCCTAGCGGCTTGAACCTGGACGACTTGGTGAAGGCCCGCGACGCGACAGGTGTCGTCATCCACGGCGTGATCGACTCCGTCCACTGGTCCGACACGCTCTCCAGCCCGGACGAGAAAGTGCGAGCGAAGGGATTGAAGGCCCTGGAAGGGGCGTTGGCCGATGCGCACAAGGTGGGGGCCGACACGGTCCTGCTGGTGCCGGGCGTGGTGAATAAAGACGTGACCTACGAGCAGTGCTACGAACGGTCGCAGGCCGAGGTGAAGAAGGCACTGCCGCTGGCCGAGAAGCTGAAGGTGAAGATCGCCATCGAGGTCGTCTGGAACAACTTCATTACGAAGCCGGAACAACTCGTGCAGTATGTGGACGACTTCCAGTCGGAATGGATCGGGGCGTACTTCGATTGCAGCAACATGGTCAAGTACGGCGTGCCCTCGGCCGACTGGATTCGCAAGCTCGGCAAGCGAATGCTGAAGTTCGACTTCAAGGGGTACAGCAAGACGAAGCAGTGGGTGGCCATCGGCGAAGGCGACGAGGACTGGCCGGAAGTGCTGAAGGCGTTGGCCGAGATCGGGTACGACGGATGGGCCACGTCCGAAGTGCCCGGCGGCGGGGAAAAGGAACTGAAAGAGGTGGCCGATCGGATGAACAAAGTCTTAGGCTTAGCCTAACACGCTCTCCCCGATGCTGCCCCACCGATGCCGAAAAAAACAACTGCTCCCTCGCAACTGCCGGAACTCACCGTTTCGACGCCCGCAACGCTGGTCGAGTGCCTGAAGCACCTCGCCGGGTGTACGCACATCGCGTTCGACACCGAGTTCGTCGGCGAGGACACATATCGCCCGGACCTGTGCCTCGTGCAGGTCGCAACGCCGGAACGGCTCTATCTCATCGACCCGCTCGCGTGCGGCGACCTGCGGGCGTTCTGGGAACTGGTCGTCGATCCGCAGCGGGTGGTCATCGTTCACGCCGGCCGCGAAGAAATGCGGATGTGCCACTTCGGCATCGGCCGGCCACCCGCTCACGTCTTCGACGTACAGATCGCTGCGGGGTTGGTCGGCTTCGCCTACCCCATCGGCTACGCCGGCCTCGTACAAGAACTCCTCGGCCAGCGGTTGCATAAGGGCGAGACGCTCACCGACTGGCGGCGACGGCCGCTCACACCGTCGCAGGAATCCTACGCCTTCGACGACGTGCGTTACCTCATCCCCGTCTGGAAGAAGCTCCACGAGAAGCTCCGCCGCCTGACTCGCGAAGACTGGGCGTCCGAAGAATTCGGCGCATTCGTGCGGCGGGCAGTGAACGACGATCCGGCCGTCGAGCGGTGGCGGAAGCTCAAGGGCATCGGTGGCCTCGACGCGCGGAGTCTGGCCGTGGCTCGCGAGTTGTACCAGTGGCGGGACCAGAAGGCCGCCCAGGGGAATCGGCCGCCGCGGACGGTCGTTCGCGACGACTTGCTCAGCGATCTGGCCCGCCGCCCGCCGGCGAAACTCGACGAACTCTTGAGCTATCGCGGCATCACGAAGACCGACGCCCCGAACATCCTGGAAGCGATTCGCCGGGCGAAGGCTTTGCCGGTCGGTGAGTGCCCGGAACCGGAGGAGCGCGAGAACGACCCGCCGCACGTCTTGCTGCTATCGAGTTTGCTCGGCGTGATTTTGTCGGAGTGGTGTGCGCGGAACAAAATGGCGTCGAACCTCGTGGCCACGACGACGGACCTGAAGCGATTGGTCCGGGCAAGGCAACCGGGCGGCACGCCGTTCGGCGGATCGGCCCTGAACACCGGCTGGCGGCAGCGGGTGGTGCTACCCGAATTGGAAGCGTTCCTCGACGGCAAGCGGTCGCTGATCGTCGAGAGTGCCAGTTCCCAGCACCCGCTCCGCGTCGCCCCGGCCGATCCAGGAAGTAAGGCGAACGGCCCAGCGTAAGCGGGCCGTGTCTGGGTCTTGCACACTGAGACACGGCCCGCTTACGCTGGGCCGCTCTCCATTGTTCGGACTACGACTTCGGCTTCTCCGCAGGTGTTTCAATCGGTTTCTCGATTTGGCGAATGGCGAACGCCGCGGCTTCTCGCACCTTCAACTGCGCATCGCGACGGGCCAACTTCAACGCTGGCAGGGCGTCCTTGCCGGCGGCACCCATGCCGCCGAGTTGCTGGGCGATGGCAACCCGCACCTCGTAATCGGCGTCGGCGTTCTGCCGGGCCGTCAGCACCGGGATCAGTTCTTTCACCTCACTGCCGTAGGCCGCACTCAACGAGTTCAGGGCGTACGACCGGACGAGTTTGTCGGGGTCTCCCTCGAAAGCCTTCCGCAGTTCCGCACTCGCAACACGGCCGATGATACCGAACTTGCCGAGGGTGGTAGCAGCCAGTTGCCGTACTTCGGGATCGGCGTCTGGCAGGTACTTCGCCACCGCCTTCACCACCTCCGGCGACTTCTCACCGAGCAACCCCAGCGACACAATCGCGGCCGACGCCATCTCCACATCACGGGCGGCTGCGGTCGCGAACCCCCCGAGGCCGGCAGCGAGGGTCGCGGCCTTCGGCCCCTTCGCGTGCTCCTTTTCGAGCACGGCCAGAATCGCGGTCGAGGCGGTTTCGGAGTCGTCCGGGTCGATCCGCCCAAGGGCAAAGACGGCCGCGTACCGCACAGCCCGGTCGGGGTCCGCGGCCAGGGGCACGATCCCCGGAGCAGCCCGTCGTGAGTCTTTACCGATGCGGCCGAGGGCGTCGGCGGCGGCAGCCCGCGTCGGGGCGGCGGGGTCTTTGAGAATGTCGATCAGCGGCAGAACCATCGTCGCGGAGAGTTTGCCGTATCGGCCGACCGCGGCCGCGATTTCCTTGCGCACGTCCGAGTCCTTCTCATTGCGAAGAGCCTCGGCCATGTCGGGCAGGAACTGGGCGGCCACCTCGATGGGTTGCTGGCCGAGCACGTTGGCGACCTGTCCGCGAAGGGCGGCGTTGCTATCGTTCTTGAGCGCACGGGCCAGAGCCGGGATCGCCTTCGACTGCGCGTCGGTGTTGCTGGTGAGAATCTGCCCTAGCGACACGACCGCGGCCCGCCGCTTCCGCACGAGACCATCGTTCTTGAGCACGGCCACCCATTCCGAGAGCGTTCGGCCGTTCATTTCGGGTTCGTCGGCCCCATGCCCCATTGCGGGCGTCAAGCAGAAGATTGCCAGGAGTGGCAGGAAGATGCGGTGGATCATCGGTGTCGTCCCGGTGGGTGTGGCGTTGGCCCCTCTCGGCGCATGATAAGACGCCCGAGCGGAGGCGGTCAAACAGTTTCCCGCGAGATCGGCCCCAGCGGGCGACCGATGCCTCGCGCAGTCGCGCCGTCAGCGGTCCTGCACTTTGCCGATCGGCTTCTCGTCCGCGTCCAGAATCTGGAAGTGGTGGATGCCGCTCTTGCGGGCGTCGATGTGGGTCCAGACGATTTTCTTGTCGCGGGTCACTTCCGTCAGTTTCACCTGCCCGGCCGTGGCGTGGTGGCTGGTGATGACGGTGTTCCCGTTCGGCAATCGCTGGACGCCACACGCGTCGTTGATCGGCTTGTTCGGCAGGTCGTCGTTGGTCACGCGCCAGACTTCGTTGCCCTTCGCATCGACTTCGATGACGAGATTGCCGAGCGTGCAACCGATGAGCGTGTGGCCGTCGTCGAGGCGGATGGCCGTGAACGGCATGTGCGGCGTCTTCACTTCCCACAGAATCTTGCCCGTCCCGTCGTACTCGCGGACCACGCGATCAAGTAATTGCGGCACGAGATAGTTGCCGTTCGGCAGCTTGCGGGCCATCCGCGTTTGCAGGTGGTGGTCCTTCGTCTGGGCTTGTAGCGGCACATCAACGAGAACCTTGCCGTCCTTGCTCACTTCGATCAGTCGCGGCCGGTTCCCGGCTTCCGTCAGGAGTACACCGCCGCCGGGAAGCGGCTGAACCGTGTTCACCTCGGCCTGCGTGCCCTTGTGCTCGAACAGCGTTTTGCCCGCCCGATCCACGACAATCGCCGCGCCGCCGGGGTACGCCTTGCTCTTGGACAGCGCGAGCAGGAAGTGGCCGTTGTCCAGTACCCAGCCGTCGCGGGTGGAAGCCGGGTAGGTCCACGTCACCTTGCCGCTTTCATCCACGAGGAACGTCTCGTTCCCGGTCGCGAGGAAGGCGTGCCGGATCGGCTCGGCAGCGAAAGCAGCGGATGCGGTCAGGATGAACACCAACGAGAACAGAAATCGCAACATGAACGGACTCGGGGAAAGGAGATTGTTACCAGTCGCTACCCAGCGGCACGCTGTCGCGGGGGTCGCACGCGGCCGCCCAGGTTTGCGGCGAAATCGTCCCGGAGACGAACCTGGCACTGCCATCGCCGAGCACAGTGAGAATGCCCTGCGGGTGGGGCGACTGTGCCCGCGTGCTATCGCATCCACCGAGCATCTTCGGTTGCACCTGGAACATCGCACACGCAGCGTAGCCCGCCACGGTAGGCGTTTGCGAGAGCGTGTTCGTGCACACGGTCGGCCGCCAGGTGGTGTTCGAGTCGCACCAGAGCAGCCCCCACACCTCTGGGCCGTTGATGTCGCCGGCCGTCATGGAACAGGCCCGGTAGCGTTCGGTCATGACGACGGTGTTCGAGGTACCGTCGGGGAAGGTGTTCGGAATCTGCGGCCGTCCGTCGAGCCGTGACCGCGGTGGGTCGCCGAAGACGAGGTAATTCGCCGCATAGTTGCCCACCGCCCAGGGGCCGGCTCCGTCGTTGGTCGTCAGGCTTTCGCCGTTGCCGCCGCCGGGGTCGGACGGGCACAGGAAGACGCTGAACGGCGTGCCGTAGACCGGCTTGCCTCCCACGAGAGTGTTCACGTCGCGGTTCGTTTGTCGGAAGAACGGGTCCTGTTCCAGTTGCGGCAAGAGCCAGAAAAACACCGTCGGCCCGACCGCCCCGTAGTATGGCCCCCGCACGGTCACGATGGAGGTGCTCTGCAACCCGCCGGGGTTGTTCTTGTCGTTCACGGCCATCGGCGGCAGCGAGCCGTTCGTGTCGTTCAGGTGGTGCAAGCCGAGGCCGATTTGCTTCAAGTTGTTCAGGCACCGCACGCGGGCGGCGGCTTCGCGGACCTTCTGCACGGCGGGCAGCAGGAGGCCGATGAGAATCGCGATAATCGCGATCACCACGAGCAGTTCGATCAGTGTGAAGGCGCCGCCGCGCGACCGAGAACGAGTCATGTCAACGACCCCACGGCCGAATTCTTCAACGGGATACCTTCAAGTTAGCACTCTCGACCCGTTTCGCCACGGCCCGTTCTTGGCACGGTCGGGCCGAAACCTATAATTGTCCGGGTCCGTACCTCCCGCCAGGATCATCATGAGCGACGAAAGTTTGACACCGATTTACCAGCGCGTGTTGCTCAAACTCAGCGGCGAGGCGTTCGGACACGGCGGCAAAAGCACCGGCATCAGCCTGGACGAAACACTCCAGATCGCCCAGCAACTCAAACGAGTGGTCGAGCGCGGCGTTCAGTTGGCCGTGGTCGTCGGCGGTGGCAACCTCCTCCGCGGCGCGCAGTTCTCGGCCGGCCTGGACACAATCA
>JBBQCQ010000037.1:0-12396 GCA_038318835.1 Gemmatales bacterium
AGTTGTACAGGCTCTGCAGGCTGCCTTGTTCGATGTACGCCAGGGTATAGGCCCGCCACGAATGCTTCGTGCCGGTCGGGTTACCGGTGGCCACCGTGTCGTACATCGCGGCCGGGAAGTATTGATTTGAGTCGTGATAGCCTTGCATCGCCAGGCCAAGTTGCTTCAGGTTGTTCTGGCACTGCAAGCGGGCGGCGGCCTCGCGTACCTTTTGCACAGCAGGGAGCAGCAGACCGATCAAAATCGCAATGATCGCGATCACGACAAGCAGTTCGATCAGCGTAAACGCCGACCGGCGGGGGTAGGAGCGCATCCGGCAACACCTTCGTGTATGGGACGATCATCTCTCACAACGGCGCGTGCCGGGGTTGGGAGTGATCTTCCTCCAGTCTGACGAACGTGGCGATTTCGGACAGTTCCGGGGGCGACTCTTCACCGAAATAACACGTTTCCTTCATATTTACGGGCAATCTTCACGATTCCCACACGGGCCATTCGCGGCAATGGGTCGCGGATTCGGGTCGCGTCCGCCCTTGACTCGGCTACCCTTCCGGCAAGAATCATAATACCGGAACCTGTCCCGGCCTTCCGGCGTCTGATTGTCACCGATCGCTCGCGAATTCCCGAGTCCGAGGCTCCCCCCCGATGTCCCGCTTACTCGTGGCTACCGCCTTTGCCCTCTTCATGGCTTCCCCCGTGACCGCCGACGCCCCGGACCCGTTCGACCTCGTCCAGGGGTTGCGGGAAAACGGCATGGCGGATTTGGCCCTGGAATACCTCGACGAGCTGAGCCAGAACCCGACCGCCGCCACGAAGGTCATCATCCCGCTGGAGAAGGCGAAGACGAACCTGCTCCTCGCCCAACAGGAGACCGACGAGTCGGTCCGCGATGCCGCCATCGCGCTGGCGAAGACCGATTTCGGCCTGTTCCTGCTCGATCACCCCAAGCACCCGCGAGCGGCGGAGGCGTCGTTGGCCCTGGCTCGCGTGCTGTCGTTGCAGGCGAAGACCGCCCTCAACCGCGCCGCCCGCATCGACGTGCCGATCGGGGCCGACGGACGGCCGAACGAGGGGAAGCTGAAGGAGAAGAAGGCCGCATTCGCGGCCATTCGCCCGCTGTTCAAGGATGCGACAAAGTTGTACGGCGACGCGGCCAAGCAGATCAAGGCGATCATCGACAACCCCATGACCGAGGCCTTCCGCCGCAAGACCCTGACCCGCGAGGCTCTGCTCGCCGAGTTGGACCGGGGCATTAACCAGTTCAACCTCTCCGAAACGTACATCCAGGCCGAAGGGAACGAAGGACTGGAGCGGGCCAAGGCGCTCGACGCCGCGCAGTTGATCTTCGCCGACCTGGGCAAGCAGGACCCCAGCAACCCGATCTGCTGGACCGCCCGGGCCTGGGTCGGTGCGTGCGACTACGAGAAACAGGCTTACGGCAAGGCGAAAGAAGCCTTCGCGTCCCTCCGCGCCGACGCCAGCCGCAACCCCTCCGCCGGGGCCGACGGCGTGCGGATGGTTGAGTTCTTCGAGGCGCAAAACGACTACCTCGGCGGCCGCACCGGCGACCTGTCGGCCGTCAAGAGTGCCCGCGTGAAGACGAAAAGCTGGCTCGACAAGGACAAGTACAAGCCGCGGATGACACCCGAACGGCTGAGCATGACGTACTACTACGCCATCCTCACCCAGCGCGAGGCCGAGGGGGACCAGGGCAACGTGTACAACAAAAAGGCGTCCGAGCCGGGACCGCGGAAGCTGATTAGCGTATCGTCGAATTCGCGGTTCCTGTTGCAGGACGCCGCCCGGGAGTACAAGCGACTGCTCGACTTCGACAACGACTATACCGACCGGGCCACCCGCCAGCGGATGCGGGCCATCCGGTATATCGTCGGCGAAGCCGGGAAGCCGGCGGCGCAGTACACGAATTTCGACGAGTGCTTCATGGCCGCTCAGGTGCGGTTGGCCAACATGGACGAGGTGCTCGACGGCATCGAGGACGAAGAGGGCGGCGACAAGAAGCCCGACCCCAAGAAGCCGGCCCCGAAGCCGAACCCGCTGACGCCGGAGCAGCAGAAGGGACAGGCGACGGCCGAGGTCATCGCCCTGTTCGAGCGTGCCCGCGACCTGATTTCGCCTGCCACCCCGGCGAAGGACGCGGCCGAGGCGAAGCTCTGGCTCGCCGTCGCCTACCGCCGGTGCGGCCAACCGCAAGCCGGGGCGATTGCCGCCGAGGATGTCGCGCTCACGTCTCGTGGGTCGGTTGCCGCGAAGGCCGGGCTGTGGGCCATCGACTGCTACCGCGAATCGCGCTCCCAGATCGAGGCGAGCGACACCGACGCCCGCCTCGTGGACCGCAACCGGGCGATCAGCCTCGGCCTGGTGATCGACAAGGCCGCCGGCACCGACTCGGCCACCGACGCCGTGCGAACCCGCCTCGGCGAAATCTATCTCGAAGAGAAGCAGTACAAGGACGCATTCGACATCCTCAGCAAGGTCAGCTCCGGGTTCGGGGCCGCCGCCGTCGCCCGCACCCTACAAGGCCGGGCCGCGTTCCTGATCTACATCGCGAAGGAAAAGGAATCGGCCCTGTCGCAGAACGAGAAGGACAGCATCCTGAACCGTGCCCGCCTCGCGGCCGAAGGTGTGCCCGAGCCGACTAACCCGGACAACCTGCGGTCGTTCTTCACCATGCGGAACGTGCTCGCCCAGTTGTACCTCATCCAGGGCGGCACCAGCCTGGCCAAGGCCGAGGACATCGCCAAGCAGACCGTCGCCCGCGCGGCCGCCGCTCCGCTGCTGGAAGGGGACAAGAAGGCCGCCCGCTTCGCCGCCGAGGAGGTCCGCCTGCGGGCGATCTACGCTCAGGCCGTGCCGCTGTTCAAGGAGAAGAAGTACAAGGAACTCGCCGACAAGATGCAGAAGACGCTCCTGGATATGAAGGCCCTCGGCCCTGCGGCCAAGGAAGTGGAAGCGTACCGCGGCAAGGAGGCCGATAAGGCGGACGGCGACACCGGCTCGGCCGTGGTCGCCGCGGACAGCCTCGACCGCTACCGCCGCGACGTGATCGTTCTCGCCTTGCAGTCCCGCATCCGCGAGGGAGCGTTCGACCAGGCGACGGAACTCTTCAAGCTACTCGAAGAACTCGGCGGGAGCATCGAGGCCACCACCGACGCTCTTGCACGCCTCGTGACTCAAGTTCGCCCACAGATCGACGAACTGAAGAAGCAGATGAAGGGCGAAGAGGCTCAGAAACTCATGGACGTGGTCGGCAAGCTACTGACCGATCAGGCCGCGAAGGAGAAGCTGACCGCCCGCGCGCGGGCCTTCCTCGGCCGGGCACTCCGCGACCTGGGGCTGTACGAGAAGGCACTGGAAGTGGTCGAGCAGGTGCCGGTAGTGGACGACGAGACGCTGCGGCTGCCGATCAGCGGGCTGGACGCCGAAAAGCGGGATGCGGTGATCGCCTATCAGATCGCGCAGATCGAGAAGGCCCGCGCGTATCGCATGGCCAAGCAGTTCGACAAGGCCGACGAGATTCTTACCGCCGCCCTCGGAGCCGACGGCAAGTCCGGCTGGGCGAAGTCGCTGGAGTTTCGCAAGGAGCGAGTCTACGTGATCGAGGATCGCGCCACCGAGGCCCCGGCCGGTGCCCCCAAGCTCGAACTCTGGAAGAAGGCCACGGGGGCGTGGACCGATGTGGTTCGGCCGTACATCGGGTTCGTCCGGGCACCGATCAAAGCGGGCGAAGACGTGGCCCGTGCCCGTCAGGATCGCGAGAAGATGTACCCGGTGATCCTCGATCTGTTCGTCGAAGAAAAGCGGTGCTACGCGAAGGCGAACTCGCAGCTTCTGGCCGCGAACCCCGCGAAGGTGGCCGAC
Source organism: Gemmatales bacterium (assembly GCA_038318835.1). Lineage (GTDB taxonomy): Bacteria > Planctomycetota > Planctomycetia > Gemmatales > Gemmataceae > Limnoglobus. The sequence goes on from JBBQCQ010000037.1 coordinate 3,880, forward strand.
GCCCTGAACAACCTCGGCAAGCAGATCGCCCAACTGGAGAAGGGCTACGAGAAGGGGCTGACGACGGAAGTCCGCGAGCGATACGCCGAGTTGCTGGAAGAGTACCCGCCGATGAAAGAGGGCTACAAGCAAAGTGGCGGCACCGCCTTCCTCGACCCGATGGCCGACCTATCCGACCCAACCGCCCCCCCGACGGGCGACAAGAAGTAGTCCGAGTATTCCCGGTGAGCGGGTCGTGTCCCGAATCGCCTAGTCACGGCCCGCTCACACCGGGCCGCTCGCCTTGATTCCCTCTCGAGGTTCTCCATGCACATCCGCCGTCTTGTCCTCGTGCTCTTCGTCGCCGGGTTCGCCGGGCTGGTTCGACCGCAGCTGGCCAGCGGCCAGGGCGGGGCGTCCGATTCGGTTCGGTTCCGCAACCCGAAGAAAGATTACCAGGAAGACCGCATCCTCGGCGTCGTGCAGGAGTCGGCCGGCGGCATCAAAATCACGGCCGCCAACAAGGAAGTCACGACGATCCCGGCCACCAATATCATCAGCCTCGAGTATGGCAACCTGCCGGGGCTGGACAAAATCATCCTCGACCTGCGCACGGCCGAGAATCAGGGGATCGCAGTGAAGGCCCGCGACCTGTACACGGCCGAGGTAAAGAAGAACCCGACCGACGCGAAGACCAAGAAGTACCTGGAGTACCGCGAGGCGTACTGGACCGCCCGCGCCGCCGACGAGAAGACCGGCCCGGCCCTTCAGACCGAAGCCCCGGTCGCCATCGCCAAGCTCGTCGGGTTCGTGCAGGACTACGGCAAGAAGAACGCCTGGGAGGTGTGGCCGATCGCTCAGATGGCCGCCCGGTTGCAGTTCGAGTTGGGCAAGTACTCCGACGCCGGGTCGATTTATTCGCAGTTGTCGAAGGTCGACGGGCTGACGCCCGAACTGAAGTTCGACGCCCGGCTGAGCGAGTGCGAGATGCTCTTCCGCGGGGGCAACGCCCTGACGGCCCTCCCGGCTCTGGACGAACTCGCCAAGACCACCGGCTTCCCGGCGGCCGGCCCGCTTCGCGAGAAGCTGATGATCCTGCAAGCGGCCACGAAGGCCCTCAGCGAGAAGAAGCCGAAGGAGAAGCCGGTGGCGGCCACGAAGGCCATCGAGGATGTGGTGAGCAAGACGGCCGACCCGCTGGTGCGGTCGTTCGGGCACAACATCCTCGGCGAACTCTACCTGCAAGTGGACCTGCCCCGCGAAGCGATGTGGGAACTGCTACGGGTCGAGGTGGTGGACAATCAGGATCGCGGGGAAGTGCTGAAGGCCGTGCTGCGGTTGGCCGATTGCTTCCAGAAGCAGGGCAACGAGACGCGGGCGAAGGCATACCGCGACAAGCTGCCGCAAGTGAAGGGGGCGTAAGTGGCGAAGACGATCGACTGGCTGTACCACCGCAAGTCTTGCAAGACGTGCCAGCGGGCCGAGGCGTACCTCGCCCCGGCCGGCGTGATCGCGACGACGGTGGTGAACGCCACGAAGGACCGCATCAACGCCGTTGAGGCGTTGAAGCATCTCGGCGGCGTCGACACGCTAATTGCGGTGAAAGGGAAGCGGGTGGAGACGCTCGACTTGAAGCACGCCCGCCCGGACGACGACGCGATTCTGGCACTCATCATGGGGCCAACCGGCAACCTGCGGGCACCCACCGCAAAGGTCGGCACGACAATGGTCGTGGGCTTCAGCGACGAGGCGTACCAGCGGGTGTTCGGGTGAACGCAAGAACCCCACCCGTCGCCGCGACGGGTGGGCTTTCCGCACTTTGCAAATTGTAACTGTCTCAGATGGCAAAACCCAAAAGCCCACCCGTCGCTTCGACGGGTGGGGGAACTACTTCACCCCTGCACGGGCATGCACACTTGCTCCAGCAGGCGTTCGCACTTGTCCTGAATCACGTCGGCCAGATTCGGCAGCGGCGTGCCCTCTGGTAGCGATTCGCGCACCGCGGCCAGCCACCGTGGGAAACTGTAGACCATCGCGAAGGCGTCGAGGGCCACCGCCTCCAAACGGGCATGATGCCCACGCTTCTCGGCGTCGACCCATAGTGTCTTGCTCTTGCCGGTCAGCGACAGGTCGTCTTCCGGTCGCATCAGGATCAGGTGATCGACCACCGTCGGTTGCACCGTCATCGAACCAAGTTTAATCTCCAAATCCTTCGGCTTGCCCGGCCCCTTCGCCAGGAACAGCCCGACGCCGACCTTCCACGGCTGGCCGTCCTTGCACGCCCAGTGCGCCAGCGACACAATGCCGTAGGTCGGGTGGTCGCCGTAGCTCCACTCCGGCACGACGTGCTGCAACCGCCACGGGCCGACCTTCACGCCATGCTCGTGGCACGCCGTCAGGAAGCTGCCCAGGGCCGATTGCAGTTCCCGCGTGGCCCCCGTCAGTGCGCCGTCGGGTTCGAGCTTGCGGCGGGCCGAGCGGTACTCGGTTTCCCACATGTCGGCGAGAGCGGCCGGCGATGGCCCACCCCGCGGCGCTTCGACCTCGGCCGGTGGTGCGACCGGCACGGCGGTGATGATCTCGGCCGCCTTCACGCTGTACGGCGAGTCGTGGCCGAGCAGAGCACTCACGCGATTGCTCGGTTCCTCCGCCACCACCGCCTGCGGCACATCGTCGGCCGCGTCGAACTCGCCAGTCACGAAGTTGTCGATCGGCTCGACCCGCGTGACGGCGTGATCGTCGGCGACCACGTGATCGTACAGGTGGCGAAACTGTTGGAGCATGTCCCGCAGGGTCGGCTCGGTGCGGGCGACCTGCGCGATCTGCTCGTCGACGAAGGGGTAAATCTCCGACATGCTCGTGGCGTTCGGCATGGCATCGAGCACAGGCCGCAAGCGGGCCGCCACCACGCGGCGGACGAGGTTCGCGGGCGGAGCTTCCAGGCGAAGTGCCTTCACCGTGCCGTGGTTCGGCACGTGGACCGGGTTGTTCAGGCGGTCTTGAATGTACCCATCGAGCGACGGCACGAAGCGGTTCCACAAACCCCGCTCGGCGAAGATCAGGAAGCAGAGGCCGTCGAGTTGGTGCATGATCTGCACGATGCCGGCGAAGAACGCCTCGGCCACGCGGTGACAGTCGTCGTTGCGGCGGGCGAGCAGCAGGTCTTCTAACTGGTCGAAGGCGACGACCACGGGAATCTTCAAATCGCGCATCAGTTGCATCATCACCTTGAACAGCGACAGCACCAGGTCTTGCCGCGTCGGGCGAACCTGGAAGTCGATCTCGGTGAAGCCGAACGTCAGGAAGTTCGCGAGTTCGCTCTCGTCCTTCAGCAGCACGGCCTTCGTGAAACCGTTGATGACGTTCCTTCGTATCAGGCCGGTGGCGTTGTGCGGCTCGGTCTTCTGCACGTAGGCCGCGATCAGATCGAACGCCCGCTCCGGCGTCAGGCCAGCGTCGGAGATGGCCTGCCGCACCGGCGTCGTGCCCTTGCCGAGGAGCGTTTCGGCCAGCCACTCGGCGCGTTCGGTCGCCTGCGCGTGGCCGATGCCCAGCCGGCGTGCCCATCGGCCGATGCCCGGCGGCGGGAAGAGTTCGACTTTCTGATCGCTCGACAGGTGCTTCAGGGCGGTGCCGAGGATGGTGCGAACGAGTTGGTCGCCGATGAATTCGAGCGGCCGCACGCCCTTCTGTTTGTCGCCGCCGAGGAGCGTGTTGATGATCTGGAACAGCAGGTATTCGAGGTAGTCGGTGTCCTTCTGGAACGTGCCCGGCGTGATGAGCAACTGCCACGCGCCGCCGGCCCCGTGCTTGATGCTGTGCAGCAGGTGTGTCTTGCCGGCCCCCTTGTTCCCGAGAATCGGCACGACTTCGCTGTGCGCGGTGGGGTCGGTGCGGTACAGGTCGATGATCGCGTGCAGCAGGTCGCGCTCGGCCGCGAACAGCTCCGGCACGTGGAAGCGGCCGCACACGTCGTCGTCGGGGTTGCGGGCGAAGTAATTCCGGAACGGGGTGCCGGCCCGCTTCAGCAGCTCGCGCTCGCCGGTCGGCGTCGGCCGGCTCAGGGTGGCGGTGGTCATGATGGTCGTCCTCCGTGACAGAAAGCTAGAAGCGATTCACCGCAGAGGGCACATCAGGGCACGAGAGAAAACCCAGCAGAGATTTCAAAGAGTGTCTTTTGAACTCTCTTCGGTTTTCCTCGTGTGCTCTCTCGTGCCCTCTGCGGTGAATCGGTTTTAAATCAACATCATCGGGCGCTCGCGTAGTACGCGACATTGTGGCCGACGAGCAAGGCGAACGTCGGCTCGGGGACGGCGTAGAGCGGCCCCGTCCATGGGTGCAGGTACACCCGGCCGGCCGCGTGCAGGTGCCGCAAGGCATCGTGGAACAGGCCTACACTGCACCCGGCGTGGCCGCAGGAGATCGCCTGATACAGTTCCGGCAGCGGGCAGTCGCGGGCGGCTTCAGCGGCCCAGTCGGCGAGGTGCGTTTGAATCGCGGCGGCCACATCGGCCGCGGTTGTCTTCGACGGTGGCGGGGCGAACTCGGTGATGCGGTTCGTCGGCACCGGCACGCGCACGGCTGTCACATCCGGCAGCACGGCGGCAACGGCGGCCGTCAGCCCGTCGAGGTTCTGGGCCATGCGCTGCACCTCGGCCAGCATCGTGTCCACCTGCCCGCGGCGTTCTTCGAGGATGCGCACGAAGTCTTCGAGCACCTTCTTCGGGCTGACCTGTTGCACCAGGTGCGTCAGGCCGCGGTCGGTGATCGTGCAGACCTCGCGCGGCTTACACTTCGGGTCGGCCGGCATCGTTTGCAGCATGTGATCGTCCCGGCAGCGTTTGGCGGCAGCCTTGCCGGCCACGGTATTCGGGAACAGGCCCGCTTCGCCCTTGCCGGCGAGCAACGGCACGCCACCCCGTTCGGCGGCAGCCCGCGTGAGAGCGTCGAGGATCAGGGGGGTGAATTTGTCAGTCAACGGTCGGCTTCCTGCCGGTGGGAAACGGTTGGTCCTAGCGTAGTCCGAATCGCGAAAGAGATGCAAGTGCGATTTCGGGGGAAGGGTCGGGCACTCGCGGAGCGAGTGTCCGACACTTACGGCACTGGGGCCAGCACCACGCGGAAGCCAATGGCGCGGTCGCGGGTGCCGGGTGGGTAGCCCGCCCGGACGGCGGACCGGCAGCGGGCGGCCGGGGCGTCGAACGCGCCGCCGCGGGCCGAGTACAGATCGCCCGTCGGCGGACCCGTCGGGTTCACTCGCGGGCCGGCCGGGTAGCCACGGGCGAAGAAGTCGGAACACCACTCGGCCACGTTGCCGCAGCAGTCGTGCAAGCCGAAGGCGTTCGCCTTCGCCTGGCCGACCTTGTTCGGCTTCTCCGGCGACTTGATGTTCGGATCGTCCGGGGGCGGGGCATCTTTGCCGACCGGGTCGAACGTCTCGCCGGACTCCGGCAGCAGTTGGTCGCCCGTCGGGTAAGCGGTCGTCGTGCCGGCCCGGCAGGCGTACTCCCACTCGGCCTCGGTCGGCAGGCGGTACGCCCAGCCGCGTCGTCGGCCGCGGTCGCGGTCGTTGAGCTTCTTGCAGAAATCGACAGCCTCAGCCCATGTCACCGATTCCACCGGGTAGTCGGCGGCCCCGGCCACGCGGGCGGCCGTCCATGCTGGCGACTTGCCCATGAGTTGTTGGAACTGGCCGTTCGTCACTTCGGTCACGCCGAGGTAGTAGGTTCCTTCCAGTGTCACCTCGCCGACCGGGCCTTCGTCAAAGCTGCGGCCGCGTTCGGAGTCGGGCGACCCCATGCGAAACTTCCCCGGCGGAATCAGGACGAACTTCATGCCGATGCCGTTGGTGTACTCGGCGGTCGGGGGCGGGTCGGGGCGGAGGGAATAGCGGTAGCCGACATACCCGCTCACGCCGAGCGCCACGAGCGCGACCACTCCGACCATCCACCCGGTTCGGCTGCTGGCCTTCTGGCCGCGCTCGCGCACCCGGGCCGGGGCCTCGGACGCGGGCAGTACGAACAGGTGGCTGCTTCCCTTCGGGTCGAGCCGGAGCGGGGCCGGCGGCAGGGCGGCGGTGGGGTGCGTGCCCGGCGGGGGCGGCGGGCAGTACGGCAACAGGGCGTGAGCCACTTCGAGCGGGGTCTGCGGGCGGTGCCGCGGGTCTTTCGCCGTCATCCACTGGATGAGCGCGTCAAGGTGCGGCGGTGCGGCGGGCATTTGCGAGAGCAAGCTCGGCGGCGGGTCGCTGATGTGCTTCAACAGCTTCTCGGTCGGGTTCGCCCCCTCGTACGGCGTCTTCCCGGTGAGCAAGTAATAGAGCGTGGTGCCGAGGGCGTAGATGTCGGCCCGCGTGTCCACCTGTTGCGGGTTCCGCGCCTGTTCCGGGGCGAGGAAGTCCGGCGTGCCGATGACGAACCCTTCCTGCGTCATGCGGGTCGCGCTCTCGCTCGCGGATGCCTCGTTGAGCATGGCCAGGCCCAGGTCGAGAATCTTCACCTGCCCCGTCTTGCCGGCGATGATGTTGCTCGGCTTCACGTCGCGGTGGACCATGCCCCGTTCGTAGGCGTGGTGCAGGCCGAGGGCCGCCTGACGGATGTAGTCGCACGCCACCGGAATCGGCATCGGCCCGAAGTCGCGGACGAGCTTGGTCAGGTCGCTGCCGTCCACGAATTCCATCGCCAGGAAGTGATCGCCGCCGGCCTCGTCGGCATCGAACGCCATCACGACGTTCGGGTGCGCCAGCTGCGCGACGGCCCGAATTTCCTGGCGGAAGCGGCGGACGGTCAGCGGGTTCGCGAGCTTTTCCCGGCGGATCACCTTCAGTGCCACATCCCGGCCAAGCCGCGTGTGAACGGCCCGGAAGACGCGGCCCATGCCTCCTTCGCCGAGCAGATCGACCACGCGGTACGGCCCGACGTTCAGACCCTTGCCGCGGCCGCGGTAGATTTCCCGAATCTGGTAGCCGGTCAGCCACCCGCGTTTGTTCAGCTCGGCCGCGATGGCATTCGAGTCGGGCTGTTGGAGTTGCACCCACCCTTTCAGGCCGTTTATCTGTTGGTCGGTCAAGAGGCCGCTCGCGGCCAGGGCGAGGAGGAAGTCCGACGTGGAAGGGGCGACGGCCATGACGATCCCGAACCGATGGGGGCCGCGCCATTCTAGCGAACCAGACCCGCCGGGCGAGACGATGGCCGATTCGTAGAACGAACGGCACAGTCCCGCACGCACCGAGGTACCTTCGTGGGCGATACTCTCCTCCTCTCCGGGTTCGGCCCGCTGCCGGTCGTTCGGCCGGATTCCGTGGCCGAACTCGGCCGCATCGTGTCCGACGCGCGCCGGCAGCGGCAGGCCATCTACCCCGTCGGCGGGCGGACGATGCTCGACATCGGGCTGCCGCCGACGAAGCCGGGCGTGGTCGTTGACACACTCCGCTTGAACCGCGTGATCGACTACCCGGCCCGCGACATGACCGTGACCGTGCAAGCCGGCATCACGCTCGGCGAACTCTCGGCGGTGCTGGCGAAGGAGAGTCAGTGGCTGCCAATCGACGTGCCGCGACCAGACCGCGCGACGATCGGCGGGGCGGTGGCCACGAATGCGAGCGGCCCGCATCGCCTCGGCCACGGCACTCTGCGGGACTACGTCCTCGGTGTCAGCTTCGTCACCGATGACGGCATCGAGGTCAAAGGCGGCGGTCGCGTGGTCAAGAACGTGGCCGGGTACGACTTCATGAAACTCCAGACGGGGGCGATGGGCACGCTCGGCATCGTCACGCAAGTCACCCTGAAGGTAAAGCCGCGGCCGGACGCGACGGCCGTAGTTGCGTTCGGCTGTGCATCCGGCGAACTGCCGGCGGTGCTGGAATTTTTGCACAAGTCGAACAGCCGGCCGGTCGCGGTGGAACTGCTGAACGCGGCCGCGTGGGCGGCGGCCGGATTCCCGCCGGCATCTGCCGAGTGGGTGATCGTGGTCGGCTTCGCGGAGAAGCGGTCCACGGTGGACTGGCAACGCGCGACGCTGTTGGATGAAGTGAAATCGCCGATACTCGACCTCGGAGCGAACGCCGACCGCGTGTGGGCGACTGTGACGGACCTGCAAGTGCGTGCGGACAGCCGGTTCATCGGCAAGGCCGCGGTGCTGCCGAGTCGCACGGCCGCGGTAGCGGTCGGCGCGAACCGCGAGGGCGTGCTGGTTCACGCACAACCGCAGAGCGGCATCATCTGGCAGCATTGCGACACGCTGCCGGCGGGGGACTTCGTGCCACGTCGCGGGGCGGGGCGGGCGGCGAAGGCCGGCCCCGACTGGGAACTGATGAAGCACATCAAGAAGACGCTGGACCCGGACGAGGTGTTCAATCCCGGCCGGTTGTGGTGAGTGGGCGAAAGCCCACCCGTCGCGCCGGGTGGGCTTTGAGGTGAGTGTTACTTCAACGTCGTCAAATACTCGATCAAATCTCGAACTTCGCGGCGCGACAGCGTCTTGTCCACCGCGGGCATCGCCGAGGTTGGCTTCGTTCGCGCTTCCACATCCTCGACCGGC
>JBBQCQ010000038.1:0-12260 GCA_038318835.1 Gemmatales bacterium
CACGGCCGGCGGCCCGGTGATGGCCAGCACCTCGGCCGCCTGGCCCGGTTGCAGGTCGTTGAGGGTGGCCATCAGGTGCCGCACACGGGCCGGACGAGGATTTGCGAGCAGTCGGCCCCGCGGAGGCACAGGCGACCGTTCGCCACTTGCAACAGGCACGGGGTGCCGGGTTGCACAACGCACAGCCGCGATCCTTCCCGCAGGCCGAGTTCGGCCAACCGGTGGACCCACGAGGGATCGCCAGAGACTTCGGCGATTTCGCCGTGTTCACCAGCTTGGAGCATGTCCAGGGGCATCAGCATCGGCCGCACCGCTTGTTGAGATTCCGTCTCAGTCATTCATTATCCGCGAATGGCCGGGCGTGTCAAGCGGTGAGATATGAGAAAGTGAGATAGTCGCGGATAAAACGAATTCACCGCAGAGGGCACGAGAGGAAAACTGAAGAGAGTTTTAAAGAATGGTTCTAACCCTCTCTTCTGCCTTTCCTCATGTGCTCTCTCGTGCCCTCTGCGGTGAATCCGTTTTTTGGTTTTTTACTTCTTCCGCTTGTAGGTGTTCGTGAACATCGGTTCCTTCGCGTCGCCTACGAACATGTTGAAGGTGATCGTGTCGGCGTCGGTGAACTCGGAGACCGACTTCCACTTCGCTGGCTTGCCGTCCATGCCGGGGCCTTCGCCGGTCATGGTCTGGGCCTTCTTCTCCTTGTCGTAGGTGCCTTCCATCAGCATGGGCGTGCTCGACATGTTGTCGGCCCAGATGCTGGTGTACTTTTTCTTCTTCGCGTCGTAGGTGTCGAGGCCCTTGCCCTGGAACTTCGTGCCGAACAGATCGACCTCGAAGGTGCTGGCCAACCACAGGCCGCCGAGTTCCATCTTGTACGTGGCCGTGCCCTTCATGTCGGTCCCCCCGGCCTTCATGGTGACGTCCCAGGTGCCCTCCATTTTCTTGAGGACCTCGTGTTCCGGGCTGGGCTTTTCCGGCTCCTGACTGCGGGCGGGGGCGGCCGCGAACACGACCACGGCGAACAGGCAGACGGGGTGCAGCAACTTCATCGACGCTCTCCACGCGAAAAGAGTCGGGGCGAAGTGCCCCGACAGATTGAGGGAGGTTGTAACCGGCCGCGGTGCGAAAGTGGAAGCTCAGTAGCGGTTAGATTTGCGGTCGATTCGTTCGCTCAGTCAGATACGCCGCGAGGGCGTCTTGCCACGGCCGCGGGGCCGGCACGCCGACAGCGGCAAGCTTCGCCGGGGACAGCACGCTGTACGGCGGCCGCTTCGCGGGGTCATTGCGGTCGGCCGTGGCACACGGCGACAGGTCCGCGGTCACGCCCGCCTGCCGGAAGATTTCCGCGGCCAGTTCGTACCAAGTACACGCCCCGGCGTTCGTCGCATGGAAGAGGCCGGTCGCGCCGCTGGCCATCAGGCCGGCGATCATCGCGGCCACGTCCTTCGTGTAACTCGGCGTGCAGAACTGATCGTTCACCACGCGCAGGGGCTTCCCCAGACCGGCGACGCGGAGCATCGTCTCGACGAAGTTCCCGCCCTTGCCGCCGCTGCCCCAGACGCCGTACAGGCCGCACGTGCGAACCACCAGATGCTTCGGCGTGGTCGAACGCACGACATACTCGCCGGCCAGTTTGCTCAGGCCGTAGACGCTGACGGGGCCGGGGGCATCGTCCTCGGTGAAGGGCCGCGTGCGAGTCGCGTCGAGGCCGAAGACATAGTCGGTGCTGATGTGGACGAGCTTCGTGCCTGCGTCGCGGCAGGCTCTCGCGAGTTCTCGCACGCCCCAGGCGTTCACGGCGAACGCCGCGTCGGGTTCGACCTCGGCCTTGTCCACGAGGTTATACGCGGCACAGTTCACGACCACGTCCGGGGCGTGCTGCCGCACGACGACCGCGAGGGTTCCCGGCCTGGCGAAGTCGGCATCGTCCCGCGTGAGCGGCACGACATCGCCCGGCAACAGCGGCACCAGGTCGCGGCCAAGCTGCCCAGCCGACCCGAGCACGAGGGTTTTCATGGGTTCCTTCCGAAACGGACTGTTTTTGGGCGAAGCCCACGGATGTTCGTCCGTGGGCTTCGCCCAAAATCGCCTCAAACTTGTCGCCCCTCCCGAAACGAAAACCGGCGGGCCAGGCCCGCCGGTCGTCGCGCATCACACGTGTCGGTTACTTTTTGATGAAGCTTGTGTCGCTCGTCTTGGCCGTCGTCGTCTGTTCGAGGAACAGGTCGATGGACGTGTCCACGCCGCCCATCGTCACGTTCAGTTTGCCGACGAGCTTGACCGCCTGCGTGGATTGCTCCACCCGGCCGGTCTTCGCGTTGTACAGCACGAAATTCGCCTTCTCACCCGGCTTGTACGGCTCGGTCTTCAGTTCGCCACCCTTGATCTTGAAGAACAGCCCCTCGCTCTGGTCGGCGGCCGGAGCCTTGTAGGTCATGGTGGTGGCCACGTCGATCTTCTCGAGTTCCTTCTCGGCCGCGTTCGGGGCGGTGGTGTACTTGCCGGTGTAGGTGTACGTCGTCACCGTGTCGTAGCTGCCGATCGGGCCGACGCTGATGCTCGTCTTCTTGTCCCACTTGCCGCCGACGGCCTGGTCCTTGTCGGCGGTCAGGCCGAACGACGGATCGACCATTTGCTTCAGGGCTTCGTCGCTGAGCATCTTCTTGAAGAGCGCTTCCATTTGCGGGTTGACGCCGCCGAGCTTCTTGAGGAAGTCGTCTTTGCCCTCGACCTTCTCGACGACCATGCCCTTGCCGTAGGTGATGGTGAACTCGGTGCCGACGAGCTTCGAGAAGAAGTCCGCGAGGCCGGGATTACCCGCCGCGCCGCCGGCCCCGGTGTTGGTCGAATCGTACTCGACCTTATTGCCGGCGATGTCGATGGACATTTTCGCGCCTTCGATGGTCTGCTTGACGGTCCACTTGTCGTCCTTGAAGTTCGTCGGCAGCCACTTGAAGTAGAACGTCTGCGACTGCCGCTGTTGCAGGTCGGCGTTGTTCTGCACCTTGATCGTCTGAAGGACGACGGTTTCGATCTCCTGGTAGAACGCCTTATCCTTCTCGAACTTCGTCTCGAAGCGGGCCGTGTTCACGCCGGGCGTGGTCGGAGCCGGGGCCGGGGCCGGTGCCGGTGCCGGCGGAGCCGGGGCGGGGGCGGGCGGAACCGCGGGGGCGGCCTTGGGCGGTTCGGCCTTCTTTTCCTGGGCGGGGGCGGTCGTCTGGGTCGTCAGGAAAGTCGTTCCGGCCGCGAGCAGGGCGGCGGCCCAGAGTCGGTATCGGATCACGCGCGAATCTCCACGTTCGATCGGCCGGCCGTCCGGCGGTCCTGGGAAAGACAGATTTTTTACCCCGACCGCGAGCGGAAGCAAGGGCGGGCCGGAAAAACCGGCACAAGGCGAACGGGTTGCTCTTCCACCGTCGCCGCGAATCGGATTACCCTGTCGCCGATTCACGAGGGTTCCCGATGCTGTACCGCCGCCTGCGTGGCCCGCTCCGCGTGCTGCTCGCGCTGGTCGTTCTCGACCTGACGGTGATCGCCACGGCCCGCACCTGGGACCGCCACTCACCGGACGACTATGCCGCGCGCGTCGAGACGTGCCGCGAACGTCGGCCGGACCTGGTGTTCGTCGGCGGGTCGGTCGTCAGCGAAGGGATCATGCCGCGCGAGATCGTCGGCACCTCCTGGCAGGGCGAACCGCTGGCGTCGGCCTACGCGCTCGGACTGCCCGGCGGCACCACCTCGGAATTTTTCCACGCGGTGAAGGCGTGCGGGCACCGGCCGCGGCTGCTGGTCTATGGCATCACCGCGAGCGACCTGAACGATAGCCGCCACGAACCGCACGGCCCGGCCTCGCTCATGAGCTTCGCCGACACCGTCGAATGGGCGAAGTCGCGGCCCGATTCCCGCACGTGGGTGCTGCGGCAGTACGCGACGGCCCGCCTCTCGCGGACGTGGTCCTTGTGGCGGCACCGTCACGGCATTCGCATGTGGGCCGCCTCGCAGTTCGACGATTCCCCCGAAGCGAAGCAACTGCGGGACTACTCCGACGCCCTCCGGAGCGAAGACGGCTACGCCCCGGCCGCGGGCTTTGTGGAGCAGCGGTACGACCTCGTGAAGGCGATGAACGGCACCCTGCCGCCGTTCGCGTTCCTGAACAAGTACAAGACCGGCTCGCACCGCACGTACCTGCACAAACTCGTGACGTGGGCGAGTGACAACGCGGTGTCGCTGGTACTCGTGGATATGCCGGTGACGGCCGACCTGGAGGGGCAGTACCCCGCCGCGTTCGCCGAGTACCGGAAGCTGCTCGCCGAGGAAGAAGCGAACGGCGTGACGGTGATTCGTGCCCATCGCGACGCCGTCGGCATCACCGACGCCGGCTTCGCCGACACGATCCACCTGAACTGGGTCGGCGCGACAGTGCTTTCCCGCTGGCTAAAGCTGCGGCTCGACGAACTCGGCCGCCCGGCGACGCCCGCCGACGACCGCGTGCGGGCACAGGTGGGCGAACGGTGATGATGTCTTTGTTCCCTCCCCCCTTGAGGGGGAGGGGGGGTGCGAGCTTGCCCGGGCGAACGATCTTCTCCCTCGGAGGCTGATACCCCCCACCCTAACCCTCGCCCTCAAGGGGGGAGGGAACAAAACAGCTCGCCCCAGGAACGAAGTTTGTCGTGAGGACCACCCCGTGGCCGTCGGTAGCAAAGCGTTCTTTCTGTTCCTCGTCGTCGCCGTCGTCGGCTACCACCTGCTGCGCGGGCGGTCGGCGAAGTACACGTTCCTGCTGCTCGCGAGTTGGGCCTTTTACGCGATCTGCAGCCCGTACTACCTGTGGGTGCTGCTGCTACTCACGGGCGTCGATTTCGTCGTCGCGAAGAAGATCGATGCGGAGGCCGACGACCGTCGGCGGAAGCGGTGGCTCGTCGTCAGCGTGGTTGCGAACCTCGGTCTCTTGTTCGCGTTCAAGTACACCGCCTTCGCGTGGGATACCGGCTCGGCCCTCGTAACGCTGTTCGGCGGCGAGGTGCCGCTGCGGGCGTGGGACATCCTGCTGCCGCTGGGAATTAGCTTTCACACGTTCCAGGGCATCAGCTACACCGTGGACGTGTACCGCCGGCAGATTCGGGCGGTCACGAGCCTGCGCGACTACGCGCTGTTCGTGGCGTTCTTCCCGCAGATGGCGGCCGGGCCGATCGTGCGGGCCATCGAGTTCCTGCCGCAGATGGTCACGCCGCCGGTGCCGAGTGCGGAACAAATCCGCGATGGGCTGTTCCTGTTCGCCCGCGGGCTGTTCAAGAAGCTGGTGATTGCGGATCAACTCGATCAACTGTTCGTGTCGGCCGTGTTCGCCGACCCGGCCGCGTTCTCGCCGGTCGCGTGCCGGTGGGCGGCGGTGGCGTGGGCGGTGCAAATCTATTGCGACTTCTCCGGCTACACCGACCTAGCCCTCGGCACCGCGAAGTGGTTCGGCTTCGAGCTACCCGGGAACTTCCATCTGCCGTACCTGGCGACGAGCATCACCGACTTCTGGCGGCGGTGGCACCTATCGCTGTCCACGTGGCTGCGCGACTACCTCTACTTCCCGCTCGGTGGCAGTCGCGGCAGCGAAGTGCGGACGTACTTCAACCTCATGGCCATCTTCGTGCTCTGCGGCCTCTGGCATGGGGCAACGTGGGCGTGGCTGGTGTACGGCGTCTATAACGGCGTGCTGATGGCGGTCCACCGGGCGATGGGCCGACCCGGCCGCGTGCGAAGTTCGGCCGCGTGGGCGGTCATCGCGTGGGCGGGCACGTTCGTGCAACTGCTGCTCGGCTTGATCCTCATTCGCATGGCGACCTGGGCCGACGGCGGGACGCTGCTAACGGCGATGTGTGGCCTCATGGACGGCGTGCGAGGGGTGCCGGCGGTGGTGCCGCTCTTGGTGCTGTTGGGGCTGGCCGGGCACGGGTGGGAACTGCTCCGCGAACGATTGCCGGCGTGGAATTGGGAGCCGCTGCGAACGGCGAACGCGGCCGCGTGCCTGGCGGCGGTGGTGGTGTTCAGCCCCGGCGTGGGGAAGACGTTTTTGTACATTCAGTTCTGAAACCGATTCTTGGCGAGCCGAGCACCGTAAGGTGCCGGGTGAATGGCATTGCGATTCACCCGGCACCTTACGGTGCTCGGCTCGCCTCCTAAAACGTCCCCATGAAACGACTCCGCTGGCCGTTGCTCCTCGCGCTCATCTGCTTGCCGCTGGTGCTCGTCGTCTACGGCGTGCGGGTGCCCGGCCTCACGCCGGGGGTGTACGCCTCGCCGCGGTCGGTGCCGGAGGGCGATCAAGAAATCGCGTGGTTCAACACGACCACGAGCGGGTCGAGTTGGGAGCGGTTCGTCGCTGGCTGCCGGCGGGCCACGGCCGCCGTGCCCGGCCTGAGCGTGGACGACTCGGCCGCGTTCCTCGACCAGACGGCGACGGTGCCGGAGATCGTACTGCGACTCGACGGCCGGCCGCACGCGCTCCGCATTCGGTGGTACAAGCTCAGCGGCGAGCACTCGCCGGCCTACTGGTGCCGGCTGCTCGCGCAGCGGACGCCGGCCCCGCTCGCGGTCTTCGGCGGCGGTAGCAGCGACCGTGCCCGCGATATGGCCCTCGCCCTTGCGCATCAGGACAACTGGGCCGGGCAACGACCGCTGTTCTTCATCACGAACGCCAGCGCCGAGAAGGTCCACACCGGCGACGAAGAATCCGAGACGCCCGGCGGGCAGACGACCGACCTGCTCCGCATCTATACGGGCCGCACGTTCCGGTTCTGCTTCAATAACAAGCAGATGGCCGAGGCGATGCTCGACTTCCTGTGGCAGTCGCCGAACCTGCGGCCGCGGTTGCTCGCCGAGGACGCGCGGCTGGCCGTCGGGTCGGGCCTGCTCGCCGCGACGCAGGCCCCGATCAAGCCGACGGTCTTCTACGTGGACTGGGACGACGACCCCTACTCGGCCGACCTGATCGGGCAGTTCCGCGAATTCCTGTACTCGCCGACCGGCCCGAAGCCGACGCCGACGCTCTCCGGGTGGCAGGTGCCGTTCAGCGTGGGCGGGTACTACAACCCGAACCGCCGCGAGGAGGAAGTGGCCGACGCGATGCTGCGGGAGCTGCACCGGCTGCCGCCGCAACGCTCGCTGCTTGTGATTCCAACGACGGCCGCCCCCGCCCGGCGGATGCTGCGAACGCTGTGCGGAGCGGAGCCGGGCCTCGGCCGAAAGATCGTGGCGATCAACGGCGACGGCATGGGCATCAACACCATCCTCCGCGACGGCGAGTTCGCGTGGCCGGTGCGGTCGCTGCCAGTGCCGATGATTCTGTTCTCGCACAGTAACCCCATCGGGTGGGACGAAGGGCCGACCGCCGCCGACTCCGTTCGCCTCGATCCGCCGAACAGCACCGAGGACGTGCTGCACGTCGCGGACATGGTGCGGACGCTGCTTCGCGGGAGCTTCGGCAATTCACCGGCCGAGTTGGCGACTGGTGCCGACGAGTTGGCCGGCCGCGTGCGGAAACTGCTACCGGTGGTCTTCGACGACGCCGGCAATCGCGTCGGTGGCCGCGGCGAGTACGTCGGCGTGGTGCGGCCGAAGTTCGAGGACGAGGCCGACGCGGGTTTGCCCCAGGCGACCTTCGAGGTTTGGCGGCGCAGCCGGCGGTCCGGCTGGGAACTCGTCGGTACGCGACCCCTCAACCGCATCGGGAGGGCCGCCCCATGAAGTCGATGTCCGAATCGACCTTCCTGGCCATCGACCGACCCGCCCGCCGGGCCGTGTGGAAGTACGTCGGCGGCCTCGACCCGGTCGTGCTCATCTGGGCCGTCCTCGTCGGCTGGCTGGCGTGGCTGCTGGTGGACCGCGCGACCTGGTCCGAGGAGTCGGACCAGGCGGCCGTCCGCGAATGGCTGGACGAGGCCCGCAACTTCCGCAAGACGCTGCCCGAACTCGTGAGGGAGTACGCCCACGTGCGGGCCGACGACCCCACCGGCGGCGACCCAGGGCGGCAGGAGACAAAGCGGGCGGAAGTGCTCGAACAGATGCGCTCGCTCGTCGAGCCGACGCGGGCCTACGTGAATCAACTGCCGCTGTTCCCGGAAATCTACCGGCTGGAAGTGGTATTCACCCCGCCGCCGGGTTCGCCACTGGCCGAACCGGACGCCCTGGCGTGGGTGTCGGCCGTGCCGAAACCGATCCGCCAGAGCAGCGAGAACCTTCGCGTGCTCGAGTACTACCCGTTCAACGACGACCGCGCGTTGATCCGGTGCGAGTACCGGCTGCACGCCTTCAACAAGCTCGAACGCCGCGAGCAAGAACGGCAGCAGATGTCGCTGCTCGCCGGTGTGCTGCTGCTGACGGCGACCGTGCTGGCGATCTTGTTCGTCACTCGCTTCCTGCGGCGGGAACACCGCCGTGAGGTGGACCGCCTCACGAGCATCGCCGAGATCGAACACCAGGAACTCGAACTGTTGCAGGCCCAGCGGCGGCAGGACGACGCCACCCGCGTGCAGCAGCAGTTGCAACTGGAAGCGTCCGACTTGCAACGCCGGGCGGCCGAGGCGGAGAAGACGACACTGGAGATGAAGTCGCAACTCTACGCGAGCATCGGCATCATGGCCGGCAGCTATGCGCACAACATCAAGAACCTGCTCGTGCGGCCGAACGACCTGCTCTCGCGGTGCATCGAGGTCAACGGCCTGTCGAACGAGCAGGAGGGGATGCTGCACGAGGTGAAGTCCACCCTCGGCACTGTGACGGAACGCCTTCAGCAAATCCTGAAGACCGTCCGCCGCGACCCGGCGAACGCCGAGGTGACGAAGCTCGACTTGGCCGCGCTCGTGCGCGACTCGGCGACGACGTGGGCTGACATGGGCCGCGACAAGTGGAAGCTGAAGATCACCGCCGACGTGCCGGCCGAGCCGGTCATCATCACCGGCGACGTGTCGCACCTGCAACAGGCCATCGAGAACCTCTTGTTCAACGCCCGCGATGCGACCTTCGAGATGCGGAATTTTCTGCGCGAGGAAGCCCGCCACGCAGCCGACCGCAAACAGGCACTGCTGGCCGCGGCCGGGTGGAAGGGGGAGATTCACCTGACCGTCCGCCGCGAGGCCGACCGCGTGGTGCTGGATGTGCGCGATAACGGCATCGGCATGACCGAGGAGGTTCGCCAGAAGTGCCTCCAGCCGCACTACACCACCAAGCGCGACAACGCGCTCTACGAGGGCTACAGCGCCGGCATGGGCCTGGGCTTGTCGTTCGTGGCGATGGTCCTGGAACACCACCACGCCACCGTCGGCATCGTGTCCGCGGTGCGACAGGGCACGACGTTCCGGGTGGTGCTCCCTGGGGAATGAAAACTTCAAAACGGAACGCGGAGCACGCCGGATTGGAACGCCGGATCAAAACCAGATCAGACCAGAAATCGGATTGGGTTTGATCCGGCCTTTCATCTGGCGTTCCGATCCCGCCTGCTCCGCGTTCCGTTTTGGGTTTTCGTTCCCCTCCCCGGCTCACCTTTACATCTCATCCCCGCGTCTGGCACAATCACCAGATGAACCTCACGAAACTCCTCTCGCCCGGCGGCAAACTCGCCGACCATATGACCGGCTTCGAGGCCCGGCCGCAGCAGGTCGAGATGGCCAACGCCGTCGCCGTCGCCCTCAAGAAAGACGGCAAACTGATGGTCGAGGCCGGCACCGGCGTCGGCAAGAGCTTCGCGTACCTCGTGCCGGCCATCGCCGCGGTCGCCGACCGCAAGGACTACCGCGTCGTCATCTCGACGCACACGATCGCCCTGCAAAACCAGCTCATCGAGAAGGACATCCCGTTCCTGCAGAGAGCGCTGCCGTTCGAGTTCCGCCCGGTCCTCGTGAAGGGCCGCGGGAACTACGTCAGCCTCCGCAGGCTGCGGGTGGCGCAGCAGCGTATGGGCACGCTGTTCGCCGACCCGGTGGCGCTTCAGCAGTTGCAGATCGTCGGCAAGTGGTCGCGCAAAACCACCGACGGCACGCGATCGGACTTGCCGGTTCAACCATACCCGAGCGTGTGGGACGCGGTCGAGTCGGACAGCGGCAACTGCCTCGGCCGTAACTGCCCGCACTATCAGGAGTGCTTCTATTACAAGGCCCGCAAGTCGGTCTACGGGGCGAACCTGCTCATCGTGAATCACGCCCTCTTCTTCAGCGACCTCGCGCTGCGGCAGCAGGGTGGCGGGCTGTTGCCGGACTATCACGCGGTGATCTTCGACGAGGCCCACACGCTCGAAGACGTGGCCGCCGACCATCTCGGCTTGCAGGTGTCGCAGGGCGGCGTCGATTACATCCTCAGTCAGATTCTCGCTCCCCGCGGCAACCGCGGCGTGCTCGCCGCCCACGGCGATGCGGCCAGCTTCGTGCAGATGGAGAACACCCGCCAGGCCGCCGAGCGGTTCTTCGCGGCCGTCCACCAGTGGCATCAACTACAAGGCCGCACGAACGGCCGTGTGCGCACCGTCGGCATCGTGCCGGACTTCCTCTCGGACGAACTCGATAAGCTCGCGGGGGTGCTGACGGCCATCGCCAACAAGCTGTCAGCGGAAGAGGAGAAAGTCGAACTGACGAGCAAGGCCACGCGGTTGGCCTCGCTCGCCAGCACCGTCCGCCAGTGGCTGGCCCAGGGGTTGAAGGGGCAGGTGTACTGGGTGGATGTGAAGACCACGATGGGCCGGGCGAAGGTGTCGCTGGCGAGTGCCCCCATCGAAGTCGGCGAGGCACTGAAGCAGCAGCTTTACGACAAGGTGCCGGCCGTCGTGCTCACGAGCGCGACGCTCAGCACCGGCGGCCGCGACGGGTTCGCACACGTACAGCACCGCCTCGGGTTGGATGAGGCCGACACGCTGCAACTCGGCAGCCCGTTCGACTACCAAACGCAGGTGCAACTGCACCTGTTCCGCGAGACGATGCCCGACCCGGCCGGCCGCAATGCCGACTTCGAGGAGCAAGTCATCACGCGACTGCCCGAGCACCTCACGAAGACCGAGGGCCGGGCGTTCGTGCTGTTCACGAGCTATTCCTTCCTGAATCGTGCTGCCGACCGCCTGCGGCCGTGGGCCGCGAAGAACGGCTACACGCTGTTCTGCCAGGGCGACGGGATGCCGGCCGGCAAGATGCTCGACCAGTTCCGCACGACACCGAAGGCGGTGCTGTTCGGCGTCGATAGTTTCTGGCAGGGCGTGGACGTGCGCGGCGAGGCACTCTCGAACGTCATCATCACGAAGCTGCCGTTCGCGGTGCCCGACCGGCCGCTGACGGAAGCCCGACTGGAAGCGATTCAGGCCGACGGCGGCAACCCGTTCATGGCGTATCAAGTGCCGATGGCCGCGATCAAGCTGAAGCAGGGATTCGGCCGGCTCATCCGCACGACCACAGATAAGGGCATCGTCGTGCTGTTCGATCCGCGGGTGCTGACGAAGCCCTACGGCAAGCAGTTCCTGGAAGCCCTGCCGGAGTGCCAGACGTATATCGACGGCGAACCGAAGAAGCCGGTGCGGCGCCCATGACCGACGCCGAGTTCCGCCGCTGCCCCGTCACCGGTCGCACGGTCGTGCTGGCCCCACGACGGGCCGACCGACCGATGACGCTCCGCCACGCCGAGCTGCGCAACCGCGACGCGGGCGGGCACTGCCCGTTCTGCCCTGGTGCGGAAGCCGAGACGCCGCCGGAACTTTTCGCCATCCGCGACGCGGCCGGGTGGCAACTGCGTGTGGTGCCGAACAAGTTCCCGGCCGTGGATGCCGCCTCAGCGGCGTTCGGCTTCCACGAAGTGTTGATCGCGTGCCCGGAACACCGGACCAGCCCGACGGAGTTATCCGCCGCGCAGTTCGCGAACATCTTCACTGCCTACCGCGAACGCCTACTGCATCACGCGGCCGACCCGCGGATTGCCTCGGTCAGCATCTTCCAGAACGTCGGAGCCGAGGCCGGGGCGTCGCTGGCGCACCTGCACTCGCAACTCGTCGCGCTGCCGTTCGTGCCGGAGGCGTTGCAGAAGGAACTCGCCAGCGAGTGTCCGCACTGCCGCGTTCCGCACGATCCGGCCCGTGTCGTCGCCGAGTCGGCGGGCTTCGTGGTCGTCTGCCCGTTCGCGCCGCGGTTCGACACCATCACCCGCGTCGAAGAACTCGCGACTCTGATGCACCGCGTGCTGCTCGCGCTCGACCGCGTGCTGCACTCGCCGGCGTACAACTGGGTGCTGCACACGGCCCC
>JBBQCQ010000039.1:0-12142 GCA_038318835.1 Gemmatales bacterium
CTCTTCGTCCCGCCCTTCCCGGGCGCCTGTCCGCCCGCTGCCTTTCGTGGGGGGCGGGTTTTGTTTTTCACACACACCCCCCTCCCCCCCTCACCCCCCCCCCCCCCCCCCCCCCCCCACGCCCCGCTGAATATAACCACCTCGATCATGCCCGCGTCTGTCTTGCTCCTGTGGCTCGCCGCGTACCTCGTGGGGGCTTTGCCGTTCGGCTACCTCATCGGGCGGTGGCGGGGCGTCGATCTCTTCGCCGTCGGCTCCGGGAACATCGGGGCCACCAACGTCGGCCGGGTTCTCGGCCGGAAGTTCGGCGTGCTCGTCTTCGTGCTCGACTTCCTCAAAGGCGCGCTCCCGGTTGCCGTCGGGTGGGACGATGCCTCGCGCGTCGGGGCGGCGGCGTGTACGTTCCTCGGGCACCTGTTCCCGGTCTACCTGCGGTTCCGTGGCGGCAAGGGCGTGGCCACCGGGGCCGGGGCGGTCGCGATGCTCGCCCCGATCCCGTTCGCGGCCGCCCTGGCGACGTGGCTGCTGACGGCCCTCGTGTCGCGGATGGTGTCGCTTGCGTCGCTGGCGGCCGTGGCCGTGCTGGTGGCGGTGCAACTGCTGAGGCCGTGGTCGCCGGCGGTGACGGGGTTTTGCGTGGTCGGAAGTTTATTCGTGGTCGTCCGCCACCGGTCGAATGTCGGCCGGCTGATCCGCGGGACGGAAAGCCAGATCGGAGATGGGCGGATGCGTCAGAATCTGTTGCGGGTGCTGCACATCGTGGCCATCGGCCTGTGGGTCGGCGGCGCGGGCATGTTCAACTTCGTGGCGTCGGGCGTCTTCCCGACTTTCGTGGACGTGGTCAAGACCGCGCCGAGCGACCGCACCGCGAACGTGGCCATTGTGCCGAGCGGAACCCCGCCGGAGGTGCAGGACAAACTAGCCAGCGCTCTGGCCGGGGCCGTGGTCGGGCCGGTCTTCCCGAAGTACTTCGCGTTTCAATTCGTGTGCGGGGTCATTGTGCTGGCGACGGCGTGGGCGTGGCGTAGGGCCGACGCCACGACGAACCGCCACCGTCTGCGGTTCTTGCTCGCGCTGATGGCGTTCCTGTCGGTCGCAGCCGGGTGGTGGATTTCGGTCGTGGTCGCCCAACTGCGGCTGGCCCGGTTCGACCCAAACACCGACATCGCGACTGCGGCCGTCGCGCAGTTCACGACGTGGCACTTCGTCAGTCTCGGCCTCAGCTTCGTGACGATCTTGCTGGCGTTCGCGGTGTTGGTGCTGGCAGCGTGGCTGCCGCGGGACGAACAGGCGAGCCGAGCACCGCAAGGTGCCTGGTGAATCGCAACACCAGTCACCTGGCACCTTACGGTGCTCGGCTCGACTGTTCATCGCCCCGCTCGCTCACTTCCACATTCGGCACATCCGCCGGCGGCTTCTTTTCCTCGCCGCGGACGAGGGCGACGGCCGCGATGACCAGCGCGAAGGCGGCCGCCGTCCGCCACGTCGGCACTTCGCCCAAGTACAGCCACGCGAAGACCACGAACACCGCCAGCGTGATGACTTCCTGAATCAACTTCAACTGCGTGCCGGTCAGGATCTCCGACCCCATGCGGTTCGCGGGTACTTGCAACAAGTACTCCGGCAGGGCGATCAGCCAACTCACGAGCATCACCGTAATCAGCGCCTTGTCCTTGTGCTTCAGGTGGCCGTACCACGCGATCGTCATGAACGTGTTCGAGCCGATCAAGAGCAGCACCGTGAACAGAATCGTCCGCATGTCCACTACCCCGGGAGGAAAACGAAAACCGCCGGCACGGGGCCGGCGGTCGTGCGAATGCTCGCGGTGGGTTACTTCATCGGCACGGCGGTCGCCGGCACGGTCGTGCTGGCGGGGGTCGTAGCGGCGTTGACGATGATCTCGGCCTTCGGCTTCATCTGGCCGACAACTGCTTCCCGCAGTCGCACGGCGTACACGCCACGCACGTCTTCCTTCACGTCCTCGAACTTCCGCGGCGTGCCGGGCTTCTTGGCTGTGGTCATGATGAGGTGCAGGCCGAACTCCGTCGTCACCACGTCGCTCATGCCGAACGCCGGCAGGGCGAACGCGGCCTTCGCGAACGGCTCGACCATCGCCCCGACGCGCGGGAAGTAGCTCAGGTCGCCGCCGTTCTTCTTCGACGGGCAGGACGAATACTTCTGCGCGTAAGCCGCGAACAGTTCGTCCGCGCGCTTCGTGCGGGCCGTCTCTTTCGCCAGCGCGTCGCCCGGTGCGGCATCGGCGGCCTTCTTGGCTTCGGCTTCGATCGTTTGCTTGATCGCGGTCAGCGTCTTCTTCGCCTCGTCGACCTTCGCGGCGTCGGTGCCGGGCGTCATGAGGATGTGGCGTGCCCGCACGGTCGAGCCGTCGAACACGTCCGGGCTGGCGTCGAACAGCTTCTTCAGTTCGGCGTCGTTGCCCTGTTGCTTCAGGAACTTGTCCCACTTCATCTGGGCGGCTACTTCCACGCGGAACTCGGCTTCCGTCAGCATCATCTGTTCGAGTTGCTTCTGGTAGTCCACACTCCCCTTTTTCAACTCACCCTTCAACTCCTCGATCAGCTTGTCCACCTCGGCCGGCTCGGCCGTCATCTTGAGGGCGTTGAGATACTGATCGATGATGTAGTTTTCGATCAGGTGATTGAGAATTTCCTTGCGGGCGATCTCGCGTTCCTCGGCCGGGAACTGGCGGAGCGCACGGTAGACCGCGACTTCCGGAATCTCCTGGCCGTTGACCTTCGCGGCCACGCCGGTCGGCCTCGGTTCGGGCTTGGCGGGTTCGACGGGGGCGACCGTCGGAACTGGCACGGTGCCGGCTGGTTGAGTGGCCGTGGCTGGTGGCAGCACGGGCGTCGCCGGCGGCGGGGTACCCGGCACCTGGGCCGAAGCATTCGCGGCCAGGATCGTACTCGTGAAAATTGCCGCCGCCCGACGGGTGAAGAGTCGCATTTTGGCACTACCTCCTGAAGCGAGCCGGGCCATCTGGTCCGTCGCGTTTTCCCCCAACCCAACGGGAAACACCGGCTCTTGAGAACGTCGGGTGATAGCGACGCCGGGGAGGAATGTCAATCGAGAAAATGGAGTGACGGACTTGGATCGCGTGGTTTTTACCCCGAAGGGGTGACAGCCCTCAGCCCAGGGCAACGCCCTGGGTATCGGAGCCAACAACCGTGCAGCCCGAAGGGCTGCGAGCGCGTGGGCCTTTTCGCTCGCAGCCCTTCGGGCTGCCGGTAGGAGATTCTCGCACCCAGGGCGTTGCCCTGGGCTGAGGGCTGCCAGGCCTTCGGCCTGAAGACATGGGGTGCCCTACGTTTGAATCGCGTCGTAGCTCGCCATCGCGTAGCCGCCGAACAGGATCGCGGGCAGCCACGCGGCGAGCGGGGCCGAGAGCAGGTCGTGCTCGCCGAGGTATTTGCAGCCGTACACTGCCGCGTAAAATATTGCCGTCATCACGAGGCACGTGCCGGCACTCACGAGCACGTGGCGGTTGTGGTCGCGCAGGATGATCGTCAGGCTGACCATGACCATCAGGAAGCCGACGAGCGGCCGCGTGTACCGCATGTGGAACAGCACCGCCACTGGGGCCATTCGGCGCGGGTCCGGCCGTGACAGGATGTGCTTGAGCTTCGTCGTCGAGGCGTAGCTGTACCACTTCGACCCGCGGGTGAGCGAATCGAAATCGACCTCGCGCGTGACCAGGAAGTACTTCCGCGGGCCGAGCGGCGTCAGGTTCGCGGGCAGCGGGTCGGGGATCACTTCCGGCTTCGTGTTGAACAGCGTCCACCCGGCTTGCCGATCGTGCGTGGCAGGCGAGTACACCGCCTCTTCGGCCTGAATGTCCGTGACGGAGGCGTTGGCATTCTCTGCGAAGTTCACGAAGAACTTGTTCACCTTCAGGTCTTTGCGGTAGCCGGCCGTGCCCTCGATGTGCAGGCCGGTCGAGTCGTAGGCCCCTTGCAGTTCGTCGGACAACTTCGGGATGAGCAGTTCCTGGTTGAGTGGCCCGAGGGCGAGGACGAGCAGCGTGCCGATGAGCACGGGGCGGATGATGCGTTGCGTGGGAATGCCGGCCGACAGTTGCGGCAGAAGTTCGTTGTTCCGCTGGGCCCAGGCCATCGTGAACACGGCCGCGAGCACGGCGATGGACTCGCAGAGGCGGTCGAAGATGAGCGCGATTTGCGGGCCGTAGTAGCGGATCAGGTGCTTCAACATGCCGCCGAACGACCCCTTACCGGCGAAGTCGTCGAGGTTGGTGAACAGGTCGATGACCACGTACAGGCTGAGCAGGCTCGTCAGCACGATGGCGTAGGATCGCAGGAACGCGAGGAACAACATCCGGTCGAGGGTGTGCATCAGTTCGCCCCCGCGGCGGCTGGCGTGCCCTTGACGGCGGGCGGGACGGGTTTGCGCACGCCCTTCTTGAAGGCGTCGATGTACTGCACGATGTACACGTTGCCGGTGGTGGCCGCGAACGTGCCGAAGCCGTTGGCCCGCACTTCTTCCATCGCCCGACCAGCACTCACGCTCTCGTACTCCATGCGGTAGATGGCTGTCAGGATACCGGTGCGGTGCAGCCCGGCCTTGCAGTGCAGCAGAATCGGGTAGTTCTCATCCTTGTCGAGAATCTGCAAGTATTGATCGATCACGGCTGGCCGTTTACCTTTGGCAAACTCGTCCGGCGGCACGATTTCCCCCCCGAAGAGGGCGTAATAATTCACCCCCAGCTCGCGGCACAACTCGCTCTCGGTCACGTGCGGCTTGGCCAGCCATTCTTCGGGCATGAACGGATCGACGTTCTCTTCCTGGAGGTTGATGACGGTCTTGATGCCCTGCTCGCGGACCATCGCCCGCAGGCCGCCGGCCGTGAACTGACCGCTACGGTAGAACTTGCCAGGCGTGACCACGCGGAACCGCTTGAAGTTGCTGTACGTGGATCGGTAGTACACCCCCGGCACGCCGAGCGCGACGAGGGCCACCAAAATGCCAAGCACCCACCGGCCCCAGGTTGGCATCCGCGGCTCCGCTTCGAGATAATTTCGCCCGTTATGGCAGGGTTGGTAAAATCTGTCAACGTCAGGAAGCAGGAGTCAGGGGATAGGAGACAGGAAACCTTATCGTGCCCCTGGCTCCTGCTTCCTGTCCCCTGGTCCCTGTCCCCTGGTCCCTGTCCCCTGGCTCATGGTGACCGATGCTCCAATCCAACATCCCCGGCGTTCCGAAGCGGCAGGGCAAGGTCCGCGATGTGTACGACCTCGGCGAGACGCTCGCCATCGTTGCCACCGACCGCGTCAGTGCCTTCGACTGGGTCATGCCGACGGCCATCCCCGGTAAGGGCCAACTGCTCACCGCCATGACGAAGTTCTGGCTCGACTTCCTGAAGGTGCCGAACCACTTCCTCAGCGATGACGTGACGAAGCTGCCGGTGGCGTTCCAGCCGTTCGTCGCGGACCTGGCCGGGCGAACGATGATCGTGAAGAAGACGGCCGTGGTGCCGATCGAGTGCGTGGCCCGCGGCTACCTCGCCGGGTCTGGTTGGAAGGAGTACCGGCAGAGCGGCACCGTCTGCGGTATCCCGCTGCCGGCCGGGTTGAAGGAAGCCGACCGTCTGCCGGAGCCGATCTTCACGCCGGCGACGAAGGCCGAGAGCGGCCACGACGAGAACATTTCGTTCGAGCGCATGGTGCAAGACGTGGGGCAGGAAACCACCGACACGCTGAAGGCGAAGACGCTGGACATCTATCGACGGGCGGCAGAGTACGCCGAAGGGCGGGGGATTATCCTCGCCGATACGAAGCTCGAATGGGGCCGGTTGCCGAGCGGCGAGGTCATTCTGATTGACGAAGTGCTGACGCCAGACAGTTCGCGGTTCTGGCCGAAGGAATCGTATTTGCCGGGCGGGTCGCCGCCGTCGTTCGACAAGCAGTACCTCCGCGACTGGCTGGAAACGACCGCCTGGGACAAGTCCAGCCCGCCGCCGGAGTTGCCGGCCGAGGTGGTGGAGCGGACGGCCGCGAAGTACCACGAGGCACTGGAGCGGCTGACGCGATAATAACAAGCCCGCAGCGCCAGCAAGGGGAGGAACGTCATCCCCTTGCTGGCGCTGCGGCTTGTCGCGCGGATTTGACCTACCCCACGAAGATGCCGCCGAGTGGGTTGAAGGTGTCGTCGAAGGCGTCGAACGATTGCGAGGGCGTCGGCTGACCCGACGGCGAAAGCGAACTGCCGGGGTACACCGTCACGCGGCGACCGCCGGGGCCGGACCCGGTGACGATGTCGGCCCGCGTGTCGGAATCCAGCGTGCGAGTGGCCACCGGCACACCGCCGCGGTTGTTTACATCGCCGGCGAAGAAGTTCGCCTTCAGGTTGATGAGCACGCCGTTCGACCGGATCAGGTCGCTGCCGCTGACCGCGATCACCCGCGGGCCACCACCTGGCCCGGCCCCGAGGACGAGGTCGCCGATTCCGTCGCCATCCACATCGCCGACGGCCACGAAGGTTCCGTTCCGCAGCGTCTGCTCGAACGCGAAGAAGTCGTTGAACAACTTCACCTGCGTGTTCTGGCGAATCGCCCGCCCGTCGTAAGCCGCGATGCGAGGGCCGCCGCCGAACCCGGCCGACACGACGAGGTCGTTCGCCCCGTCGCCGTTGATGTCGCCGACCGCCGCCCGCGCGCCGCCGCGGAAGTTCGCGTCGTCGATGCCGAAGAAGTTGGCGATGGTCCCGAATCCGTTGCCGTTGACAATCGTGACCCGCGGGCCGCCGCCCTGGTCGGGGGTGACGATGATGTCGCCGCGGAGGTCGCCGCTAATGTCGCCGATGGAGACGAACACGCCGCCGGTGAAGTCTTCGAACGGGAAGATGTCGAACAGCGGAGCATTGGTCACGCCGTCGAACCCGCGGATGCGAGCCTGGGTGCCCGGCCCGGTGCCGATCACGAAGTCTTGCACGCCGTCGCCGTTGATGTCGCCGCTGGCCACCCGTGCGCCGCTCACGTTGTCCGGCCCGAAAGCGAACAGCGAACTCCGCGTTACGGTGCCGTCGGGGTTGTAAATTCGCACGATGTCGGTCCCGCCGGACCCAGCTCCGACGGTGATCGAGTCGATCGGGTTGGCCACCAAGAAGGGCACGGTCGCCGTCGTCGGGGCATAGACGCTGTCGCCGGCGAAGGTCGTCGTGACGCTGTGCAGGCCGCGGCTGAGGCGCACGGTGATCGACGCGAGGCCGTTGACCAGGTTCACCGTGCCCAGCACGTTGCCGTTATCGGCGAACGTGGCCGTGCCCGTCACCGGGGTCGTCAGACCGGTGCCGGGGGCGAACAGCGTGGTGAACGTCACATCGCGGCCGACGACGCTGGTTGAACTGTTGAGCGAGTTCGAGCTTGTGATCGTCGGCGTCGAGCGGTTGGTGACGACCAGAACCGGGCCGGACGAAGACGGGCCGACCGAGGCGGTGCCGCTGTACACAGCCCGGAACGAGGCGGTGCCCAGCGGCAGGGCCGAGTACGTCGCCACGGCCGTGCCTCCGGTGACGGGAACTGGGCCGACCGAAACGGGCTGACCGGCCGCATCGGTGCCCACGAACGTGACCGTGCCGACGGTCACGGGCTGGGGCGGTGTGAGGGTGTTGTTGACGGTCGCGGTGAGCGTGATCGGCGCGCCGACCTGGCTGGGGGTCGGCGAGATCGTCAGCCCCGTGGCCGAGGCGGTGCCGGCAACAGTGACCGTGACCGGGGCCGACGTGGAGGTGGCCACGCTAGTGTTGCCCGCGTAGGTGGCCGTGAAGGCGTGCGGGCCCACGGCCAGACCAGACACGGTGAACGTGGCCAGCCCCGACGAGGCCAGCACGTTGGTCTGGCCGAGGAGCGTGGTGCCCTCAAAGAACCGCACGACACCCGTCGGCGTGCCCACGCCAGGGGCGGCGATGCCGACCGTGGCGTTGAGCGTGACCGGGTCGCCGAACGTGATGGACGTTTTGCTCGCCCCGACGGTCGTGACCGAGTTCGCCTTGGCCACCGACAGGAGCAGGCCGTTCGACGTGGCCGCGGTGAAGTTCCCCGCGCCCTGGTATTGCACCACAATGGAGTGGTCGCCGAGGGCGAAGTTGGGCACCGTGATCGTCACCGTGCCGGTCGGGTCGAGGGGGCCGCTGCCGATCAGGTTGCCGTTATCGAAGAACGACACGCTGCCAGTCGGGATCAGCCCCGACTGGGTGCTCAGGGTCACGCTCAACGGTACCGGCTGGCCGAACACCGGCCGGGGCAGGACCCGCGCGTCGGTGGCTTGCAGGTCCGGCGAGGCCATCGTGGGCGGGATCGACGTCGACAGCACGGCCTGGGTCGTGGCCTGCGAAACGGTGACGACCTGAATGTTCGACGTGGTGGTCGTGTAGTTCGCGTCGCCGGAATATTTGCTCACGACGGTGTGCTGGCCGATCGAGAAGTCGACCTTCTGGAACGTCGTAACAGAAATTGAACTGCCTTCGCCATCGAGGCTCGGGGAAAGCGCGGTCATCCCGAGCGAGGTGAACGTCTGATTGTTCGACGGGTCGGTCGTCACTTCGAAGAACTCGACCGTGCCGGTCGGCAGCGATCCGCCCAGCGGCGGCGGGTAGATGACGACGTTATAGTTCACCGCCTGACCGAACTGGCGACTCGACTTGTCCTGCGTCAGGAATGTTTCGCCGCCGACGCCCGATTTGTTGATGAACGGGACGTACAGTTGGCCGCCGGCCGTGCCCTGGCCGGTCACGAAGTCCGCATTGCCGTTGTTGTCGAAGTCGAAGGTGGCCACCGCGCCGCCGGTGCCAGTCAGCGGGCCGTAGGGCGTGCCATCGGCCGGAGTCATGGGGATCAGGGCCACGTCCGGCGACCCGAGGTACACGTCTACGTTCTGGGTGCCGGCCCGCGAGTTGACGATGACCAGGTCGGCGTAAGTATCCACGTCGAAGTCGCCGGCCGCGAGGGCCGCAATCTTCGCCCCGGTGCCGAGCGCGACGGCGTTGTTGGCGGTCGTGAACGTGGTGCTGGTGGCGTCCTTCAGGAAGAGCGTGACGGTGCCAGCCGTCGTCCCGACGGCAATGTCGGGCTTGCCATTGCGGTCGAAGTCGCCGACGGCAATCGCCGATGGCGTGCCGGTTCCACCGACGGCAAGGGGCCGCACGAACGACACGCCGGCTGCCCCATCGCCGAACGCGACGAACGCCTGCCGGTTGGACGGCCGCAGGAAGGCGAAGTCCAGGTTGCCGTCGCCATTGAAGTCGGCCACAACCGGCTTCACATAGTCGGACACACCCGCCCCGGTCGGGCGCGGTGTCGCGATCGCCGTGTAACTTCGGCCGTCGCTGTTGTTGTACAGAATGAAGTATTGGTTACCGTTCGGTGATCCGGTCAGGGTGACGGCGAAATCCCCTTTACCGTCGTTGTTGAAGTCCCCGCCGACGATCCCGCCGAGGGCCGTATTCACGACTCCCTTCGCATCGGCGTCGATGGTCAGACTGGTGTAAAAGTTGAAGTTCCCGCCGTTATCCAGACGGTACACCTGGATGAACCCATTCTCTTGATCGATGGTGGCCAGTTCGGCCTTGCCGTCGGAAGTCACGTCGATGGCGGCCAGACTCGGAATCGTCACGTTGCTGCCGAGGAAGATTCGGCTCGACGTGTACCCGGTGCCCGTCGTCTTGCTCAGGTAGACGTCGATCTGGGAGAAACTCAAGGCGGCCGTGGCCGGCAGGCCGGCGAAGTCGGGCTTGCCGTCGCCGTTGAAGTCGGCCACGACGATGCTGAGCGGTGCCCCGTTCATGTTCGACCCGAACCCGGCTGTTGCTGGCAGTGTGCCAGCGGTGAACAGCGGGTTGGGGTTGAACGCCGGCGTCACGCGGTCTTCGAGCGACTCGACGAACAATCGCGGGCCGTTCACCCCCACCAGAGCCGGGCGATGGACCTCACGACGGGGCCGGCGGCCGAACCGGGACGCGGTCATGTGCGAGTCTCCCTAGATACCGAACGCGAAGGCAGAATAATCAGGCACAATACAGACGGATCAAGTGGTGTATTGGATCGGAATTGATATTTTTCCGCAACAACAGGCGGGCGTAAAAGAGGGGAAACACGGCAAATAGCCTGCGAAAGTGCCGGACATACCCGGCCGGCCGCGGGGGCAAACTGCGGGGAATTCGCGGGTTATGTCGATTCCGCCGATCTCGGCCGGCCCCGATGAAATCGGGATGCCTGTTTGACCGAACGGACTACCCCACAAAAACACCTCCGGCGGCGTTCGGGAAGGCGTCGACATTCACCCGTGGGTCGGGCGTTGCGCTCTGTCGGAAGTCGCTGCCGGTGTAGACCCGCAGCTTGCCCCCGGCACCAGGACCATCGCCGGTGAGAATCTCGAAGGAGCCATCCGAATTCAGGTCGCGGGCCGCCACGCGAATGCCCCCGCGGGTGGCCGTGTCGCCGGCGAAGAAATTCGCGACCGGCACCTGCTGATTGCTCAGCAGCGACTGCCCGCTGAGGGCCAACACCCGCGGCCCGCCACCCGGCCCACCGCCGGCAATGATTTCCGCGAAGCCGTCGTCGCTGATGTCGCCGGCCGCGATGAACACGCCGTTGCGGAGCGTTTGCTCGAACGCAAAGAAGTCGTTGAACAGCGTGGTCGGCGTGCCGCTCGTCAATGTGCGGCCGTTGAACACCGCCACTCGCGGCCCGCCGCCGAACCCGGCGGCCACGACCAGGTCGCCGGTGCCGTCGTTGTTCACATCGCCGATCGCCGTGCGGGCACCACCGCGGAAGTTCGGGTCGGCGATGCCGAAGAAGTCGGCGATTTGCCCGAAGCCGTTGCCGTTGAACACCCGCACCCGCGGCCCGCCACCTTCGTCCGGCGAGATGACCAGGTCGGGCCGGCCGTCGCCGGTCACGTCGCCGGCCGACACGTACACGCCGCCGGTGAACGCGGCCTCGAACGGTTGAATACGGAACAGTTCCCGCTGTGTGACCGGGTCGATGATGCGGACCAGGGTGGGCGTGCCCGGCCCGGTGCCGGCGACGACATCGGGGACGCCGTCGCCGTTGAAGTCGCCGGCGGCCACGCGAACGCCGCCCGTGAAGCTGGCATCGAAGACCGTGAGGGTCCCCGACGTGCCGCCGGCCGCGTTGATGAGGGCGACCGTCGGCGCGCCGCTGCCCGCCGCCACGAACGCGATGCTGCCGTCCAGCCCCGCCGTCGGCCGCGATCGCGTCGCCGAAAAGGCCGACGTGTCGCCGGTTGTCACGGCGGTCGCGGTCGCGCTCAGGAACGGAGCCGACACGCCGGCCGTGACCTTCCCGGTGAAGGTCGCGTTGCCGCTCGCGTCGGTCGTGACCGGCAGCGTGAGCACTTTCGATTCCCCTTCGCCGAAGCCGCTCGCATCGGCCGCGGAGTTGCCGAACACGTCCACCTGATACGGCGTGTTCGGCCGGCCAGCGATCGTGCCGGTGACGGTGACGGCGTTGTTGCTATCTGTCTTGAGTTCGGTGAAGACCGGGGCGGCCAGCCCATCGTTCGCGGTCGCCGCCACCGAGATGCCGAGGTTGCCGTTCAGGTTGATCGTGTTCTCGACGATCCGCACATATCGAGCGGTGTCGAGAACGCTGACGCCGTTCCCCTTGTTCCGCTGGATGTTGTTACTGCGAATCGTGGTGTTCGTGGTCGGGAAGACCAACCCGCCGGCCGGGGTGGTGCCGGCCGCGTTATCGACGCGGATGCCGTCGCCGCCGTTGGCCGACGCGCCGCCGGCGAAGTCGAGGCCGATGCGGTTGCCCTGAATGAGCGTGCCGGCGGTGGTCGAGTCGGTCACGTGAACACCGTTGCCAGTGTTGGACGCGAGGACGTTGCCGACGCCGGTGCCCACCCCGCCGATGGTGGTGAACGCGGCCCCGCCGTTGACGAGGATGCCATCGCCGCCGTTGGCCAGGGGCGTCACGCCGTTGGATGCCAGGCCGATGAAGTTCGCGGCCACCGTGTTCTGGTTACTCGCGCTCGTCACCAGCACGCCTTGAAACGTGTTCCCGCTGATGACGTTCCGTGCGTCCTGCGAACCGCCGATCACGTTCTGAACCGACGCCCCGGTGATGACGACGCCGACCGAGTTC
>JBBQCQ010000040.1:0-12052 GCA_038318835.1 Gemmatales bacterium
AAGCTCGTCAGCAGTTGCGACAAGCACCTCTGGATCGGGACCAATCCGCCCTTCGACTTTGATTCGATCCTCTTGGCCGGGTGTACGAACTACCGCGCCCCCGCGGAACTGCACCAGCAGTTCGATGTGGTCTGGTGCTACGAGCAATCGGTGTGCAGCTACCGCATCGACCAGCATATCTTGCTACTCGACGAACTCATCCGCTTCATCGGTCGCAAGGGTCTCCTCGTTCTCCGCTACTCGATGCAGTTGGGTGGCCTGTCGGTGAAGAACGTCCTTGGCCGCCGACCCGGATTGAAGGCGAAGATTCTGCACGAAGAAGAAGACGCGGGCGGGTACGCGGTCAGCATCATCGAGATCGAGCGTTTGGACCTGGAGAAGTACCAACCGGGACCGTGGACGTTCGGCATCTTGACGCAGAACACCCGCAAGCCGAACGTGATCGCCTTGCTGAAGTCGATCCGCGAACACGACGAGGCGAACGCGCACGAAATTCTGATCTGCGGCCCGGAAGACGCCGACTACGCCTTCGCGTCGCCCGTCTATCTGCCGCAGCACTACTCGGCCGATCTGCCGGAGATCAGCCGGAAGAAGAACGACATCGCGAAGGCCGCCTCGCACCCGAACCTGTTGCTCGTTCACGACCGCTATCGGCTCGACGACAACTTCTTCATGGGGTTCCAGCAGTACGGGTACGACTTCGACTTCCTGGCCATCCCCCAGCACTTCGAGAATGGGGACGAGTACCCGGCGTACTGCCACATGGCCGACGACTTCCTGCACATGACCCCGCCGAGTGCGGTCGGGGATTACAACTCGATCCGGGCGACGACGTTCGTGAACGGCGGGTTAATCATCGTCAAGACGCACACGGCCCTGGCGTTCCCGCTGAACGAACTCTGTTTCTGGAACCAGGCCGAGGACGTGGAATTCAGCGCGACGCTGATCCGCAACGGGGTCCCGCCGCGATACAACCCATACTCGTCGGCGACGACTCTGGGCATCGACAAGGGCCACATCACTGCGTTCGTGCCGGCTGGGGCCGCCCGAATGCCAGTGGCCGTGGACCCGAACTGGATGAAACCGATGCCGGCGGAATCGCCCACTGCCATCGCCCCGACCGTGGCTGAAGCCACTGAACCGAAGGGCTGGGGGCGGTTCCTGTCGGCCAAGCGGCGGAGCCTGGTGAACTCGCGTGCCCTCGGCCTCTTGCTATTGCCGGCCGTCGTGCTATTCCGACTCGTGGGGAGGTAATCTGATGACCCGCATTGGCATCCTCGTTCAGCCGGACTTCCTCGAGCACCACGTCGGGGTGCGGAACTACATGTTGACCCTGTACCAGTATCTGGTGCCGAAGGCCGATGTGCGGTTTCTGTCGTACTATCGGCCGCCGCACAACCCAACGACAAACTGGTACTGGCTGCACGTCCAGAACCCCGGCATCCTTAAGGACAACGGGGTAACCGAAGACTGGCGGCTGACCGGCACGCCGCTGTCGGTCCTGGAGCAGTACCACGCGGGTGGCGGCCACCCCGGCCACGTGCCCACCCACATCTGGTACGCCCAGTTCGGCCCGCGGTTAGAGACTGGCAACATCGATGTCCTCATCATCAGCAATCCGTGGCTGGTGGACTTCACCGACCGGCTGCCGGTGCCGCGGCAGATCGGCATCGTTTACGACGCCATCCCGAACCGGTACTGCCTAACCGAGGGCGGCAAGCCGTTCACGTTCGCGAGCCAGCACCTGAACGGGTTCCGCTACTTTCGCAGCCATTGCGACGACACACTCGCAATCAGCGAGGCCAGTTCCGTCGATCTCGTCGATCTGATGCGGTTCACCCCGGACCAAGTCGGGTGGCTACCGCCGATAGTGCCGGTCGATTGCCTCAAGACGACGAGTGTCAAGACGAAACGCAGCAACACGATCCTGCTGGCCTCGCCGCTCGACCGGCGGAAGGGGCTGGTCGCCATGCCCCGCCTTGTGGCCGCGGCCGGGCCGAAGTTGGAAGGACTGAAGATGTACGGTGCCGTGCGGTGTTCGCCGGACGAGTTGACCACGTTCTTCCGCGAGTTGCCGCGCAACTTGCCCGTCGAATGGTATCCGCGGGCGACCTCGAAGACGACCGAGCGACTCTTTCGCGAGGCCAAACTGACGCTCTTCCCGTCCTTGAACGAAGGGCTAGGGCTACCGTTGATCGAGGCCCAACTCCGGGGTTGCCCGGTTGTAACGAGGAACGCACGACCGATGAGCGACCTGACGTTGGGCGGGTCGTGTCTGTTGACCGACGAGCCGGCCAAAGACGCGGCCATCGTGCGGGAATTGTTCGAGACGGAACGGTTCGACCACGCCGGCCTGGAAACACAAGCTCGCGAGTTCTTTCACACGGCCACGTTGCCCGATCGCGTCTTCCGCCAACTTCAGGGCCGACCCCTGCCGTGCGCTGTCGTCCGGGCGGCTTGAGGCAATCGAAACTCGGTCGGCCCTAACAGGGCCGACCGACTTGGATTCACCGCAGCACTTCGCTTCAGGTCACACGTCCCGCTCGGCAGCCGTGCGGCGACCGAACCGTAGATACAGCGACGGGAGCAGGAACAAGTTCAACAACGTCGAAGTGACTAGCCCGCCGAGGATGACGACAGCCAGCGGATACTCA
This sequence comes from Gemmatales bacterium, assembly GCA_038318835.1. Taxonomy (GTDB): domain Bacteria; phylum Planctomycetota; class Planctomycetia; order Gemmatales; family Gemmataceae; genus Limnoglobus. The sequence goes on from JBBQCQ010000040.1 coordinate 2,655, forward strand.
ACTTCGTGGCCAGGTTTCTGGCCACTCAGGACGAGCGGGAACAGAGCCAGGCCGGTCGCCAGGGCCGTCATCAAGATTGGGGCCAGGCGTTCCTCCGAGCCTTGTTGCACAAGCCCCGGCCCGAAGGCTACGCCCTCGCTGTCTTCGAGGTGGCGGTAGTGGCTGACGAGCATGATGCCGGTGCGGGCTGCGATCCCGAGTACGGTGACGAACCCGACCAGCGAACCGAGCGACATCACGCCGCCGCTCAGGCCCACGCCAGCCAGCCCGCCGACCAGCGCGAACGGCAGCGTGAACGCGACGATCAGCGTCAGCCGCCACGAGCCGAAGTCGGAATAGATGACGAGGATCACGCCGAGCACGGCTAAGCCGGCGTTCAAGTATAGCCGCCGACTTGATGCCCGTCGGGCTGCTTCCTCGCCCAGGAACTCCGGGTGATAGCCGGCGTCGAATTTCACCTCCCGCACCTTCTGTTCGACCTCCGCGGCTACTGCGCCCAGGTCGAGTCCCTTGACGTTGCAGGTGATGTCTAGCCGCCGGGACGCGGCCTCGCGCTTGATCTCGTTGGGCATCGGTACGACCACCACGTCGGCCACCTCGCCGAGCCGCACTTGCACGCCTGCCGGCGTGTCGATAGGTAGTGCCCGCAGCGAGGCCACGTCGTCCCGACACGTCGGCACTCCCCACACGACCACGTCGAAGCGCTTCTGCCCTTCGTACACTTCCCCGACTTTGGTCCCCCGCAGGAGCGTCGTTGTCGCGCGGCGGACATGGCCGGGCGTCAGCCCATATCGTTCGGCCGCTTCAGGTCGCAGCCGCACTTCGATCTGGGGCAGCAGTACCTGCGACTCGACCTTCAGGTCGGCCACCCCCTCGACGCCGGCCATCACCTTCTCGACCTCTTTCGCCTTCGCCCGCAGTCCGGCCATGTCGGGGCCGAATAGCCGGACCACGATGCTGTAACTCGTCCCCGAGAGCACTTCTTTCGACCGCTCTTGCAGGTAAGTTTGCACGTCGCAGAACATGCCGGGGTAGCCGTCCATTGCGGTTTGAATCCGCTTGCGGGTGGCTGGGTAGTCCACGTCCGGGTCGATGCTGATCCAAAGCTCAGTGAAGTTCGGGCCGTACACCTCGTCGGCGACTTCGGCCCGCCCGATGTGCGAGCCGAAGTTCCGCACGCCGGGGACGGCCCGCAGTTCGCGGCTGGCCAGGATCGTCATGCGGTCCATTTCTTCGACCGACGCGCCGGGTTTGGTGATGAAGTGCATCAGGAAATCCGTCTCCTGAAACTCGGGCAGGAACTCAGACCCGAACCGCGTGGCGGCGGCCCCACTCAGGACGAACGCGGCGAGAATGACACCGAGCGCCGCGTAGGGCTTGTCGATCAGTCGCGGCAGCACCGCCACGTATGCCTGCCGTAGGAACCTGGCGACGGGGGCTTCGTGGCCCCGGCCGCGGTCGCCGGTGAGCAGCATGTACGACAGGGCTGGCGTTACCGTCAGGGCGACGACGAGCGAGGCGAGGATGGCCAGGATGTAGGCGAGGGCGAGCGGGCGGAAGAACGAGCCGGCGATGCCGTCGAGGAAGAAGATCGGCAGGAACACGATAACCACGATGGCCGTCGCGTACACGACCGCGCTGCGGACTTCGTTCGAGGCGTCGATGACGACACGGAACGCCGTCTGCGGCTGGCCCGCGAGGCGGTTCATCCGCAGGCGGCGGACGATGTTCTCAACATCGATGATGGCGTCGTCTACCACTTCGCCGAGGGCAATCACCAAGCCGGCGATGACCATCGTGTTCAGCGTCACGCCGAACGCCGTTAGCACGACCACGGCTGTCACCAACGAGAGCGGGATGGCCGTCAGGCTAATCAGGGCGGTTCGCCAGTCGAACAGGAACACGATCAGGATAACGATCACCAACCCGCAACCGACGAGTAGGGCATGACCGAGGTTCGCGACGGCTCGTTCCACGAATGTGGCGGGTCGGAAGATCGTCGGGTCCATCTCGATGCCCGTCAGGCCCGGCTCCAACTCCTTCAGGGCTGTCTCGACGCGGCGGGTGACTTCGAGCGTGTTCGCGTCGGGCTGCTTCTCGACGATGAGCAACAGGCCGGGGCCTTCGTTGATGATCGCATCGCCGATGGGTGGCGGCGAGCCGAACCGAACGTCCGTCACGTCGCCGAGTCGAACCGGAGCGTTCCCCTGAAAGGCGACGACGGTGCGGCCCAGGTCGGCGGGGCTTTGAACCATCGAGCGGTGCCGAACGGCGAGCCGCTGGTTCGGCTTGTCCACGAACCCGCCGGATTCCAGCACCGTCGCGTCCCGTGCGGCCATCGTGACCTGATCGAGCGTGACACCCTCAACCCGCAGCCGGTCAGGATCGACCAGCACCTGATACTGTTTGTCCCGCTGGCCCCACACCGCGACGTTGGCCACGCCGGGCACAGACATCAGCTTCGGCCGGATCGTCCACAGAGTCAGCACTGTCATGTCCTGCTGACTCATCGTCTTCGAGGACATGCCGATCTTCATCACTCGGCTGAGCGACGACAGCGGTTGCAAGATAACTGGCGGGCGAGCGACGGTCGGCAATCGCACGGCCTCGGCGGCGACCCGTTCCTGAACGTACTGCCGGGCCTTGTGGATGTCGGTGCCTTCCCCGAACAGCAGCACCACCGACGACAACCCCAGCACCGACTTCGAGCGAATCGTCTTCAGTCCGGGGGTGCCGTTGAGGGCGTTTTCGAGCGGCACGCTGATGAGTGCTTCGACCTCGTCGGTGGACAGGCCAGGGGCTTCGGTCTGGACTTCCACCTTCGGCGGGGCGAACTCTGGGAACACGTCGAGCGGGGCGGTGCGAACGGTCCGGGACCCGTAGGCGACCAAAAGCGCACAAAGTGCGAGGACAACAACCCGCCCACGGACGGAGGCCGAGATCAGACGTGAAAGCATGGTGTCCTCACTTGATGAACCCTGTCTCGGCCCCGAACAACTGCTGTACCCCGGTGGCCACAACTTGCGTCCCTGCGGCTGGGCCGCTGGCCAGAACAGCGTCCTCGCCGACCGTGTACCGCACGACCACGCGAGTGCGGGCATAGGTTCGCGGGGCGGTCTGGATGTATACCCAGGTGCCGCCGTAAACGTCGGAAACCACGGCGGACCAAGGCACGGTGAGGCTCTCCTTCGCGTCCGCAAGCAGAATCGAAGCACCGAGTCGCTGGCCGGGCGTGAGTTTCCCGTCCGTGTTCGATAGCTCGTAGAAGACGTCCACCGTGGCCGCGAGTGGGTTGGCCGAGGGCGGGGCGGCGACGGGTTTGGCGGACAACAGCCGAGTGCCGGGCGGGGCGGACAGTTGGCCCACGCGGGCCGGTTCGCCGCGGTCGATGCTGTCCAGGTCGCCGACCGGCAGCGGCACCCGCACCCACAGAGTCGAGAAATCGACCACCTCGAACAACGCGGCCCCCGGCGGTAACGTCTGGCCGGGCATCGCGGAGACCACGCGAAGCACGCCGTCCTCCGGCGCGTCGATGGAGATTGGGGCAGCGGTCCCGCCCTCGGCATTGCCGATGACCTTGTTGAGAATGGCCTGACGGGCGACCGCGGCGTCGAGCGTCTTCTTGGCCACGTCGAGGGCGGCATGGGCTTCGTCGAGCAAGCGTTGACTGCCGGCCCCATCCTTCAGCACCCGTTCGGCCCGCTTCGCCGCGATGTCGGTCAGTTCGTAGCTCGCCTTGGCCGTGTTCATCTGCCCCGTGGCATCTGCGAGCGCGGCCGACAGGGTGGCTCGCCCGTCCGGGGTGAGCAGCGGAATCAACTCGAAGACGGGGGTGCCGGCCTTCACCGCCCGACCCGCCACCGGCACTCCACCCGCGGGGGCTTTCAGTGTGCCGCCGAGCGGGGCGGCCACGAGGATCGTCCGCCCGACCGGGATCGTGACTTCGCCGCCGTACACTCGAACGCGACGGACGGGCTTCGACACAACCGCCGCGAGCGTCAGCCCGATCCGTTTCTCCGCTTCCTCGGTCAGGACGACGGTGTTCAGATCGTCTTCCTTCACCACCTTGGCGACGTTCGCCGGCCCTGGCGGCTTGTCGGCCTTCGTGGCGGCGGGCTTGGTGGTGACGAGCCACCACGCCCCGGCCCCCACGAACGCAGCCAGGGCGAGTGTCAGGGCGATTTTGGCCAGCCGTTGCGCGAAGGTCATTTCGACATCCTCTCGGAAGCGGCCACCGTGGGCACAGCCAGACGGCGGCCGACGCTCCGCTCCAGTTCGGCCCAGAACCGCCGCAGGTCGCCTTGCAAAATCGCTTCGCGCAGATAGTTGTCGAGCAACTGCTGCGTTGTCGCGAGCACGATGAAGATGGGAACATCGCCCTCTTGATACGCCGCCTGGGCACGGCGGATGGCGGCTTCCACCTCGGGTCGGACTTTGCTCAGCAGAATGTCTAGTTCGCTGGCCGCCTGCCGATACTGAAGGTGGGACCGCTGCACGTCGAGGATGATCTGGTAGCCGATGGTCTTCTGGTTCCGCACGGCCCGTTCGAGTTCGGCCTCGGCCCGTGCGATGCCGCCCTGATTACGACTGAACAGCGGGACCGTGAACCGCATACCGGGGCCGAATTCGTTGCCGTTGCGGCGACCGCTCGTCGCGTCCCCGATGCCGAGCAACCGCACCCAGCCGACTTTGGCAAACTTCAATCGAGCCTGAGCGGCCGCGACCGCTTGAGCCGCGGCGAGGGCGTCCGGGCGGTTGACCGTCGCTTCGTTGGTCAGGGCTTCCACGTCGAGCGTCGGGCAGACCGGCGACGGCGACGGGTCGAGCGGCAACGGCCCTCGGTACGTCCCGACGCCCATCAGGTTTCGCAATCGCTCCTCCAGGACTGGCACGTCGAAGCCGATGCGTGTAGCGTCTTGCACCGCCAGGAGGGCGTCGATCCGGGCAGTGGCCGCTTCTTGCGGCGAGATGTCCCCGGCCTTCAGCCGCTTTTCGGCCAGCTCCGCGATTCGGCCCCGCAGTTTCACCGACTCGCCGGCGACCCGCACCCGCTCCTTCGCCAGCACCACGTCGGCGTAGGCTTGCCGCGTGTCGCGCATCAGGTCGAGGCCCGCCTGCGCCAGTCGGTCGGCGGTGCGGTCGGCTTCCCTCTCCGCCGCCTTCACCCGGATCGGGCGGAGCCACAGCGATTCCAGGGCGAAGTCGAACAGGTAACGGAACGGTTTGTCGGGGACCGAGAAATACAGGAGCAGTTCCGGGTTGGGGAGCAGCCCGGCCTGGATTAGATCGCCGCGGCTGACGCCGAGATCAACCAGCAGTTCTTGAAACGCGGCGTTGTTCCAGAGGGCGATGGCGACGGCTTCGTCCTCGGTGATGCCGTCCTCGAACGCGGCCCCCGGTGGCAACGTAATCTCTCGCGGCGACCCACCCGGGGGAACCGTCTGCCCGACCCGCTGCGTCAGTTTGGCAGAGACGGTCGTCCGATCCGGGGCACGCGGAGCCGTCTGGCAACCGGCAAGGCCGACCACGACCGCCATGACGAGCCACGGCACCGCTCGCGCTTTCCAGGTGCTCATTGGCATGGATCGTTTCTCCCGCGTGCGATCAGGACGGGGTTCCCGCCGACCTCCGAGGAAGGTTTCGGCCCGCCCGCCGCTCTGGCGACACAGTTCCTCTATCGGACTGGGCAGACTGTAAACTTTGTACGGGCTGGGAGGATGAAGCAGATTTTATCTCCACCTCATCTTCCTATTTTGCCGTGAGTCGTGGAAAGCCAGCGGCGGGCTGGCGGACGGAGCGATCGAGCATGAATCGATCTCAGCTAAAAATAACAGCGTACCCAAACGAGCCTGAATATGCGGTGAGCCGCGGATAAGTTTTCGGTTAACTTCGGCTGGGCCGCGTCCATCAGGTTTCACCCGAGCATCTGGAGTGCTGACATGAACTGGGTTCACTGGGCCTTGCTGTCGGCGTTGTTCGCCGGGGTCACTGCCGTGCTGGCGAAGGCGGGGACGAAGGAGATCGAACCGAATCTCGCGACGGCCATCCGCACCACGGTCGTACTCCTGCTGGCCTGGGGCATCGTGCTGGCCACGGGCAAACCCGAGTGGAAGACCCTGTCGGGCCGTGGGACGATGTACCTGGTCCTGTCGGGCGTGGCGACGGGGCTATCCTGGGTGTGCTACTTCCGGGCGTTGCACCTCGGTGAGGCCTCCTCGGTGGCCCCGGTGGACAAGTTGAGTGTGGTGTTCGCCATCGCTCTGGCCGCGATCTTCCTCGGCGAGCAACTCGCCTGGCAGCATTACGTCGGCGGCGGTCTGTTGGTCGCGGGGGCGGTCATCATTGCCACCAAGTAAGCCGATCGCGGGCACCCTCACGAAGTCGAGGCGAAGCCGTCACCGATCGGCACTTGACATGTCTGATAGTCGAGATATATTAATAATTTGAGGTAAAGATATGCCGACGGACACCCTGATCGACCTCGACCGGATGGCCGAAGCGGCGGAATGCCTGAAGGTGCTCTCGCACCCACACCGGTTGCGCATCGTGGAGATGCTGCTCGCGGCTCGCTACACGGTCGGCGAACTGGCCGAAGAATGCGGCATTCCCAGCAACATCGCCTCGACTCACCTGCGGCTTATGCAGCGGTGCGGCTTGCTCGCCTCCGAACGGGACGGGCGGAATGTCTATTACAAGATCACCGAGCCGTGCCTGGGCAAGATTTTCAAGTGCATCCGCGATCGTTTCTCGAACCGCAACGGCGGCTGACATTGTGCCCCAAAGTTCTCACACTCCACACTTCGATTTTTCAGGAGGAGATTCATGGAAGTCGTGACGATTACCCCCCGCGAACTGGACGCCCAGCACCAGAGTGGCGTCGCCATCGACGTGATCGACGTGCGAACGCCGATGGAGTTCCGCGAGATTCACTGCCCGTTCGCCCGGAACGTGCCGCTCTCCGACCTCGACCCGAAAGCCGTGATGACCGCCCGCAACGGGGGGAGCGGGCCGCTGTACGTCATCTGCAAGTCCGGCAGTCGGGGCCGGCAGGCATGCGAGAAATTCGCGGCGGCAGGGTATTTCAACGTCGTGAACGTCGAGGGCGGCTCAGCGGCCTGGGCCGAGTGCGGCCTCCCCGTGACGCGGGGCAAAAAGGCCGTCTCTCTGGAGCGGCAGGTGCGGATCGCCGCCGGCCTGATGGTCGTGATCGGGGCCGTGTTGGGCTACTTCGTTCACCCGTACTTCATCGGTCTGTCGGCATTCATTGGGGCCGGGTTGGTGTTCGCCGGCGTTACCGACACCTGTGGCATGGGGATGGCACTCGCCCGCATGCCGTGGAACCGCATCACCCCAGCCTGCGGAGTGGCCGGCACGAAAGGAGTGGCGTGATGAAACTTGTCATTGTCGGCGGTGTGGCCGGAGGCGCGTCGGCCGCGGCCCGCGCTCGACGCTTGTCCGAGGACGCGGACATTCTCCTGATCGAACGTGGCCCCGATGTGTCGTTCGCCAACTGCGGCCTCCCCTACCACATCGGTGGCGTGATCCCGCAGCGGGACAAGTTGCTGGTCACCACCCCGGATCGCCTGCGCGAGCGATTCCGACTCGAGGTGCGGACGCGGACCGAAGTCGAGGCGATCGACCGCCTAAAGAAGACCGTACGGGTCCGCGACCTGAAAACAGGCCGGGTCGAGGAGGAACCTTACGACAAACTCATCCTCGCTCCCGGTGCGGCCCCGATCCGCCCCTCGATTCCAGGGGCCGACTTGCCCAGCGTGTTCACCCTTCGCAACCTGGCCGACACCGACCACATCAAGGCGATGCTGGATGGCGGAGCCAGGCGGGCTGTGATCGTCGGGGCTGGGTTCATCGGCCTGGAACTGGCCGAGAATTTCGTCCACCGCGGCATTGCAACGACGGTCCTCGACCGCAACCAGCAGGTGTTGTCTCCGTTCGACGCTGAGATGACGACTCCCCTGCTCGCGGCCCTTCGAGAGAAGGGCGTCGAGGTGTTGCTCGGGCAGACGGCCGAGGCCATCGCCCCTGGGCCGGACGGCATGTTGGTCACGCTCACGTCCGGCGACCTTCGTCCCGCACAACTGGTGGTCCTGGGCGTGGGCGTGCGACCCGAGAACGCGCTCGCGGTCCAGGCCGGACTTGAGGTTGGCCCCCGCGGCGGTATCCGGGTCAATGAGTACCTCCAGACGACCGACCCAGACATCTTCGCGGTCGGGGATGTCATCGAGACGACCGACTTCAGCACCGGCGAACCGACTCAGGTGCCACTCGCGGGGCCGGCCAACCGCCAGGGCCGCATTGCCGCCGACAACGCATTCGGGCGGAAGTCGAAGTATCGCGGCACCCAGGCCACGGCCATCCTCGGCTTCTTCGGCCATACGGCGGCCATGACCGGGCTTTCCGAGAAGGCTCTGAACCGACTGAGTCTGCCGTACCGCAAGGTGTACGTTCACCCAGCCCACCACGCCGGGTATTACCCTGGTGCGGAGGGCATGTCGCTGAAGGTGCTCTTTGCCCCGGATACGGGCAAGCTCCTCGGTGCCCAGGGCGTCGGCGGGGCCGGAGTGGATAAGCGGATCGACATACTGGCGGTGGCGATCCAGGCAGGTATGACGGTGTTCGACCTGGAAGAGATGGAGTTGAGCTACGCCCCGCAGTTCGGCTCCGCGAAGGACCCGGTGAACATGGCGGGCTTCGTAGCCGGCGGTTTGCTGCGAGGAGACCACCCGCAAGCCGACTGGGAGTTCATCGCGACGATGACCGAGAAGCCGCTCCTGCTAGATGTGCGCACGCCCCAGGAATACGTCAGCGGCCACATCCCCGACGCCGTCCCCGTGCCGCTGGACGAACTCCGTCGCCGCCTCGGCGAACTGCCTAAGGACCGCCTGATTGTCACGTATTGTCAAGTCGGTCAGCGGGGCTATCTCGCCACCCGCATCCTGATGCAGTCCGGATTCAACGTCCGCAACCTCGGCGGCGGCTACAAGACGTACTTGCTTCACACCCCCAATTCCGTGGCGAGCACAACCTGACGTTCAGGTGATCTTCCCCACGGAAAGTGGACAGGGAGTTAGCGTATTTTCTGGTTGTGCGTCCGTTCGAACTCGTCCGGGCTGAGGTACTCCAGGGTCGAGTGCCGCCGGATGCGGTTGTAAAACACTTCGATATACTCGAAGATCGATGCCTTCGCTTCGTCCCGAGTCGTGTACTGCTCACCGTGAACCAACTCCACTTTCATCCGAGAACTCTCGGCCGCCATCGCCCACACGACTTCGCCGCACGCCCCCTCCAGCACCCAGTCGCCCTTCGAGAAACCCCCGCCCGCGAAACGACGCCAGAAGCCCGGCGGCCAACCCGGTCACGACGGCCACGCGCGAACCCAA
>JBBQCQ010000041.1:0-12019 GCA_038318835.1 Gemmatales bacterium
CAAACCCCCCCCCCCCCCCCCCCCCTGTCTCCGGCCCCCGCCAGTCGCGTCTACTTCTTCTTCAAATCCTCCACCCGGCGCTTCCACGAGGCGACGAACCCGTCGCGGGCCAGGGGGGGGCCGGCCACGTCGAAGCTGCTCAGGTTCCGCATCGAGCGGACCTCCGGGTCGACCTCGTTCACTAGCACCCAGTAGGCCAACTCGCGGACAGGCAACAGCGGCGAGTTCAGATACTCGATCAGTTGATCGAGAGCCTTCGGGTCGGTCCTCTCGGCCTCGGTCGGGCCGTGCAGCAGGCGACGGAGGCTCTTCGTCTGGTCGGGCGTCAGCCGGGCCTTGTCGTTGAACAGCTTCGCTAACTCGTCCAGAGCCGTAGGCGAAGTCGCGGCCAGGGTGACGAGGCCATACACGGCCGCGTCGCGGACCCGCGGGCGGGTTTCGTCGCCCAGGCTCTCGACCAGCGCGGGCAGGTCGCCAAGGGCGGCTTGCCCGAGGACGGCAATGCTCGGCCGCACGGCCCGCTTGTTCAGGTCGGTGCGGGTCTCGTCCAGCGCGGGGATGGCGTCGGCCAGCAGTTCGGCCAGCCGCACCCGGCACGCCTCCGGTTCGCGCAGGTTCTCGGCGAAGTCGGCGAGTGTCTGCAGCGTCGCCTTCGCGATCGCCTCGTTCGGGGCTGGCGTCGTGCGGGCCAGGATCGACGCCGCCGGGAACGGCTGGTTCGGCACCAACTTCTTCGGCCCCTGGAAGCCCACACCCTTGCTCGACCAGAAGACGGTGTCGTTGGCCAGCAGGTCGGGCACGATCTTGTACCGCACCTTCAACTTCGCCGCCCCGCGGAGGACGGCCAGTTGAATCGTCGCCAGCGGCTTCTCGCTCGGGTCCACGTCTACCATCAGGCCGGGCACGAGGCGGTGCGTGACTTCCACGACCACGTCAGCCTTGTCGTCGGGCAGGGTCACGTCCCAAATTTCCTGATCACAGCGCACGCGGATGGTCGAGCCGGTCGGTTTCTTCGTGGTCAAGTAGATGCGACCGGTGTGCAGGGTCAGGTCGGCGTCGAACCCGTCGTAGGGCGGGTGGAACGTGACCGACGATTCGAGAATCGGAATGGGCACCTGATCGGGCAGGTTCCCCCAGAGTTCGACGACCGGGCCGGTTTCGAGCTTCACGCTCGCCTTGTAGCCAGGCAGGGCGAGCAGTCGCTCGGCCGTCCGCACGCCGGGCATCGCGGGCATGACGCGCAGCCACTTGCCGCCCCGGTCGGCGAGCACGACCTGGCCCGCCCCGTCGATCTCGCCGACCGGCAGGCTGTCCGGCTTCGGCAGTTGGGCGGCCGGCACCAGGTCCACCGGCGGCTTCGCCTCCACCGGGGCCGGCGGTGGGGCCGCTGGGGGTTGGTCCTGCGGCAGCTCGATCGGCGGCGGCATCGGCGGGGCTGGCGGGTCGGGGTTCTCAACCGGCTTCGGTCGGTCGTCGGGCACCTTGACCGCGACTTCGCCGTTGAACCGCTTCGCAGGCAGGTCGGCCGGGTTGGACCGCGGCCACGCGGCGAACGCCGTCAGTCCGAGTCCGGCGACAAGGCCGCCGAGGATGAGCAACTGCGCGAACTGTTGGCCGCGGGATTCCGTCTGGCCGAACGCCTTCATCCCAAGCAAGTACGCGGCGTCCGAATCGTCGGCGTGCGGCAGCGGTTCATCGGGCAAGATGCCGCCCACGGGCACGGTGCTGCCGGGCTTCTTGTTCGGCAGCGATTCCGGCCCCGTCACGAGGCGGTACATCCGTTGTCGGGCCGTCGGTGGCACGCGGACCGGCTCGCTGAGCAGCAGCGTGAGAATCTGATGGCAGGCCGCGACTTCCGCCAGGTGGACGTGCGATTCGAGGCACATCGTCTCGAAGTCTTCGAGCTTCTCGGACGGCAGCGAATCGCTGAGGTACTCGGCCACGGTGTTGGCGTCCGACCCGTTGCCCTTATCGGCCGGCGGCGTGGACAGGCGGCGGCGGCGGGTGACTTGCTTGATGGTCTCGACGAGTTCCTGGGCGGTCGGGCTTTCGGCCACCTTCTGCCCGATCAGCTTGGCCTCGTCGCCGGGCAGGGTGTCGTCTAGGTAGGCAAGGAGCGTGCGGAGCGTCAGGCGCATGGTGAACCCTCGGAGTGGCGTCACCGATATTAGTGGGGAATCGAACTGTAGTTTCTTGCAGAAATCCGGAAAAAATTTGGCCACAGATCGACACGGAAAAGACAGATCCGAACAGAACCAATTTTAGGATCGGTTCTTCTCGGATCTGGCTTTTCTGTGTCGATCTGTGGCCGAACCTCTTACGATTCCTTCTTCTGCTTCGAGATGAGGGTGAGCAGTTTCAGTGCCCGGCCCTTCGCGGTCAGGGTCATGGTCAGCTTCTCGCCGCCCGTCACCAGGAACTTCACGGTATCGTTGCCCGCGACTTTCCCATCGGCGAAGGCGTCCTTCAAAAGCGACTTCATCTGCTCCGGCTTCACCTGGTTCTCGACCACCGGCATCAGTCGGCCGACGCCCGTCTCGAAGGAGAGGATCGGCGAAGGCGTTGCCGTCGCCTGCGTGACTTTCTTGACCGCCGCACTGTCCTCGCCGAACCCGGCTACGAAGAGATCGTCGCTCGTGGTCAGCCACACGCTGCTGTCCTTCCCGAACAGCTTCTCGGCCCGCTCTTCCAGCGGCGGCACGATCTGGTGCAACGGCGTCTCGCCGGCCTTCTCCACGTCGAACTTGATCTTCGCCTGATTCTCCGGGATGAACGGGGCGAACTCCTTCGCCAGCTTCTCGATCTCCTTGCCGGACTTCATGCGAACGGCCCCGACCAGGGCGTGCTTGTCGCCGGTCCCGGTGAGTGCCCCGCCGACCTGCACGACGCCGGCCTTCAGCGTCGGTTCGATGGCGTTGAAGAACCGCTTCAGGCCTTCGCGGTCGTTCTCCTTCGCGTTCTCCATGGCTTCGCCGAGGGCCAGGTCGATGGCGTCGGCGAACCGCTTCTGGAACTTCTCCGGTACCCGCAGGTTGGCCGCGAACGACAGCACCGCGTCCTTCGTGGCGGCGAGCGGGGCGACGGCCGACCGCTTCGCGGCGTCGGTGAACAGAGCCTTCAAGTCGCTACCATCCTGGGCGGTCAGGCTCAGGTCCATGCCGATGTCGTCGGCCTTCGAATCGACTGTCAGCCGCAGGTTCAGTGCCCGCCCCTCGGTGCTGACGGTCTGAATGCCGTCGAACAGGGCATCCAGACCAATCGCCCGCAGCTTCCCCTCGAACGGCGACGTTTCCGGCTTCGCCTTCTCGTCGGCGAACTTCAGCTCCATTTGGCCGAGGACCGTCTTGCGCACGTCGGCCGGGACGCGGTCGAGGTGGACGGCGACGGCCATCACGGCGGCGTCTTGCTTCGCGAAGAACGCCTTCGGGTCGGGCAGGGTCTTCACGTCCAGCGACTTCTTGTTGTGGACGGTAATGCACACGTAGTCCTTGTGGAACCGGAAGTACACCGTCGGCGGCACGTTCGGCACCTCCACGGCATACACGTCGCCGTCCCCCTTCTCAGGGTTCAGGCTGAGCTTGCCGCGGAGCAGGTTGAGGAAGGCGGTCTCGTCGGCCACGGGCACCAGGACCACAATCGGGCTGTCGATCACGGCCGAGGTCATGACCGCGTAGGCACCGATGGGGCGGGTAATGTCGATGCCCTCAATCACGCCCTTCTTGCCGGCGAGAGCCTGGATGAGATTGGCCCCCTGTTCGGCCTGTTCCGCCTGATCGGCGAGGCCGCCGAGGTACGGCGCGAGCGGGAGCAGGTTTTTGATCGACTGAATGCGGATTTCGATGGTCGGGTCGTCGGCCCGCGCCGGAGCCGCGAACGCGACCGCCGCGAGCAAGAGCAGGAGTTTACGCATGAGAGAACCTCGGAGGGTGGGTGTCGGGAATGATACCCGCGGGGCGGGGAATGGGTGTCAGAGATTCCGCGCTCGCGGACCCGGCGTGAACGCCGGGCCGAGTACCGCTCCGCGGCAAGCCCCGTGAACGGGGCTGAAACCCCTCCAGCAGTCCCTACACCAATCGTCACCACCAATGGGACGCACACGATGAGCCAGAAGACCTGGGGCGGACGATTCGACGGCAGCACCGACGCCCGCGTGGAGGCGTTCACGGAGTCGATCTCCTTCGACAAGCGGCTGTACCGCCACGACATCGTCGGCAGTCAGGCCCACGCCCGAATGCTCGCGGAAGTCGGCCTGCTCACGGTGGCGGAAGCCGAGCAAATCGTGAAAGCCCTCGATGAAATCGGCGCGACGATCGAAGCCGGGCAAATGGAGTTCTCGATCTCGCTCGAAGACATCCATACGCACATCGAGCGGGCACTCATCGCGAAGCTCGGCGACGTGGGCCGCAAGCTACACACGGCCCGCAGCCGCAATGATCAGATCGTGACGGACGTGAAGCTCTGGGTCCGCGATGCGATCGACGACCTCGACGGGCTCCTGAAGGAACTGCAACGCTCGTTTGTGGCGTCGGCCGAGCGCGAACGCGATGTCATCCTCCCCGGCTACACGCACCTCCAGCGGGCACAGCCGGTGCTCGCGGCCCATTACTTCCTGGCGTACGCGGAAAAGTTCCAGCGGGACCGCGAGCGGCTGGCCGACACGCGGAAGCGGGTGAATGTGCTGCCCCTCGGCGCGGCGGCGTTGGCCGGCACGTCGCTGCCGATCGACCGCGAATCGGTGCGCGCGAAGCTCGGCTTCGACTCGGTCGCCCGCAACAGCCTGGACGTGTCGAGCGACCGCGACTTCCTGATCGAGTTCGTGTTCGACCTGTCGCTGATCGCCACGCACCTGAGCGGGTGGGCCGAGGAGTGGATTATCTGGAGCACCACGGAATTCAACTTCGTGGAACTGCCGGACGCCTTCTGCACCGGGTCGAGCATCATGCCGCACAAGAAGAACCCGGACGTACTCGAACTCACCCGCGGCAAGTCGGCTCGCGTGATCGGCTGCCTGCAACAACTCTTCCTGCTCCTGAAAGGTCTGCCGCTGGCGTACAACCGCGACTTGCAGGAAGACAAGACCGCCTTGTTCGACGCCTTCGACACTGTGGCCGGGATGCTGGCCGTGGCCGCCCCGCTGGTGGCACAGACGAAGCTGCGGCACGAGGTGATCGCGAGCCGCATCGAGGAAGGCTTCCTGGACGCGACGACGCTGATGGAGTTCTTCATCGCGAAGGGGGTGCCGATGCGGTCGGCCCACGAGGCGGTCGGCAAGCTCGTCCGCCGCTGCGAACAGGGCCGCTGCCGCCTGAGCGACCTACCGACGGACGCCTTCGAGGACGCGTGCCCCGGCATCGGCGACGAAGTCCGCGGCGTGCTCGGCGTGGCGAACGCGCTGGCTGCCTTCAAGAGCTACGGCTCGACGGCCCCGGCTGAGGTCGAGCGGCAGTTGCGGGACTGGCGGGAGCGGCTCACGTGATCGACAAGTCATAACACGCCTGCTCGTAGCTCGCCTCCAGGTCCAACGGTACGACGCGGTCCACGTCCAACCACAGCGGCAGCGTCGGCAGGGGCTGGCCGACTTCGAGCCGGTGCGACCACGCCTGGAGCAGTGGTTTCTTCCGCACCCGCTTCAACCCGCGGCAGGACGTGGCGTACAGGTACGGTGGCGGGTCGCCGAGCGTCGGGTCGGTATGGCCGTCAGTCTCCAACAGGTCGAGGTACAGATTAAAGTGCTTGGTGGTGACGACGTCCACAATACTCACCGCGACGCCCTGCTGGATCAGGGCTGAACATTTCGACACAAACGCGGACCGGTTGTCCGGCCGGTCCTTGTTGGCGGGACTGACGATCTCGATGGCCGCGACGAGTCGCCGGCTCTTGGCCGTGTCGTAGATGTGGACGGCATACTCATACTGCTCCGGTAGCCTCGCCGCCACCGCGATGCTCGGGGCGGCCGGTGCCCACACGGCGACCGCCGTACCCCCACCGCCGTCATCGGCGGTTGACGCCTGTATCTCGTCCTTTTCGAACGCCGCGATGTCGATTTCGGCCATCGCCCCGAGATGCACTCGCGGTTCGGCGACGTACCCCGTCGGAAGTGATTTCCTCAGGCGGTGGACGATGATCGCCGGCCATTGGCCGTGGAATCCTTCCCAGTTACTGTTCTCGCTCACCGGCGGGCGGAAGTGGTCGCGGAGCGGCATGACTCGATCCTCCTCGCCGTCATCGTACAACAACAAGGACCGTTCCCCCACCCAGGACCGCCGACGCTCATGGACCACTTCGCCTACCGCAATCGCTCCCTGTACTGCGACGACGTGCCCGTGGCGGAACTCGCCGCCCACTACGGCACGCCCCTGTACATCTACAGCGAAGCCACGCTCGTTCACCACCTCACGCAGATTCAAGAGGCCTTCGCCGCCGCCAACCCGATCATCTGCTACAGCATCAAGGCCAACGGCAATCTGAGCATCGCCCGCCTCATGGGCCAGCACGGAGCCGGCTTCGACGTGACCTCCGGCGGCGAGTTCTTCCGCGCACTCAAGGCCGGGCCGCCGGACGCGAAGATCGTCTTCGCCGGCGTCGGTAAGAGCGACGCCGAGATTCAGTTTGCCCTCGAGAACAACGTCTATCTCTTCGATGTGGAGAGCGAACAGGAACTGCACGCCATCGGGGCCGTCGCAGAGAAGATGGGCGTGGTCGCGAACGTGGCCCTGCGGGTGAACCCCGACCTGCCGCCGAAGACGCACGTGAAAACCGACACATCCGTTAAAGGCGTTAAGTTCGGCCTCGACATCGAGACCGTTCTCGACGTGGCGAAGGGTGTGATCGGGCACAAGAACTTGTGCGTGGCGGGGCTGCACATGCACCTCGGCTCGCCCATCCTCACGGCTGAGCCGTACCGACAGGGGGCCGAGAAGGGCGTCAAACTCATCGGGGAACTGCGCAAACAAGGGCACAATCTCACCGTTCTGAACATGGGCGGCGGGTTCGGCATCCACTACCGCAAGCAGGAAGCCCTGCCGGCCACGACTTTCGCGGAGGCCATCCTGCCGGCCGTGCGGGAAACAGGCTGCCAGTTGGTGCTCGAACCCGGACGGTTCATCGTCGGCAACGCCGGCATTCTCGTGTCGCGGGTCGTGTTCACCAAGGAAACCGGCGGCAAGCGGTACGTCATTCAAGATGCCGCCATGAACGACCTGATTCGGCCGACGCTCTACGATTCGTTCCACCGCATCTGGCCTGTGACGCCGAAAGCCAACGTGCCCGAACGGCCCGACGACTACGAGGCGGACATCCCCGGTACCATGAAGCAGGACGTAGTCGGCCCCGTGTGCGAGTCGGGCGACTTCCTGGCGAAGGCTCGCAACCTGCCCGAGTTGCACCGCGGCGAACTGCTCGCGGTATTCAGTGCTGGGGCTTACGGCATGTCGATGGCCTCGAACTACAACGCCCGGTGTCGAGCGGCTGAAGTTCTCGTTACAGGCGGTACACACCGCCTCATCCGTCGCCGCGAAACCTACACCGACCTGGTGGCTGCCGAAGTCGATTGCTTAAAGTAATCGGCGGGCGCAGAATGCAGGGATACCCGCGGCCGGCTTTTCGGAGGAGTTCCCCCGTGCGAATTCGCGTGACCCTTCTCGCGCTCGGCTTGCTGTTGGGGAGTGCGCTCGCGGCATCCGCCCAGGACGCCGGAAAAACTCCGGCCGTCGCCTATCGGTCGGCCCGCGAATTCCTACAGTCGGGCAGCCTCGAACTCGCCGCCGACTCCCTGAAAGACTTCCTCAACCTCAAGCCTTCCGACCAGGACTATCTCGATCTGGAGACGAAATACGGGGCGAACGTCTTCCAGAACCTCCGCAACGTGCCACGGTGGCTGCCCGACGCCAAGAAGGACGAGGACTTCAAAAAGACCGTCGTCGAAGGCATCATCACCGGGTCGATGAAGGCGAACGACAAGCTGCTGCGCGACCCGAAACGCCTCCTCCGCCTCGTGCAAAACCTTGGCGAGTCCCGCGAGGAACGCGATTTCGCCATCGACGAACTCAACCGCAGCGGCGACGCCGTCGTGCCGGTGCTCGTCGAGAATCTGCGGATCAACACCTCGCCCGAATACCGCACCGGCGCACTCACGGCCGTCACCCGCCTGAACGCCTCCGTGGTGCCCGGCCTGGTCGTGGCCACCGAGAACGTGCCCGACGAACTCAAGGTCGGCCTCATCCGCGCGCTCGCCGCCCGGCCCGACATCGTCGCCCTCGTCGGCAAGGCC
This sequence comes from Gemmatales bacterium, assembly GCA_038318835.1. Classification (GTDB taxonomy): domain Bacteria; phylum Planctomycetota; class Planctomycetia; order Gemmatales; family Gemmataceae; genus Limnoglobus. Next base: position 8,270 of record JBBQCQ010000041.1, read on the forward strand.
GACACGAACTTCGCCCCGTACCTCTGGTACCTCGCGGCCGCCCCGGCCGAGGAGAGTGCCGCCCTCCGCGACGCCGCGATTCAGACGCTTCGCGTCTTATCCGGCGACCGCAGCGATACCCAGCAGGCCGACGTGGAACTGGTGAAGTACGCCCGCCCCATGCTCGAACGCCGTGGCAACTTCGCCACCTTCGACAAGGTCAAGAACCGCGTGAAGGTGTGGGTCTGGGACGACGGCCTGAAGACCGTCAAACCGGTGGACCTCACATTATCGCAGGCCGAGGAACAGTTCGGCCTGAAGTATCTCAAGTGGGCCATCGACCGCCGTCCGGGTTCTGAACTCGCGCAAGACATGTTCATCGCCCTGGCCACCGAACGGGCTGTCGAGCGTACGAACTTCGGCACCCTGGCCGTGAGCGAACCGACCGTCTCTCAGTTGCTCGCTGCCGTCCCCGCCTCGCTCTTGATCGGCATGTTGGACGCTGCCCTCGCGGAGAACAAGACGGCCCTCGCATTCGGCCTGACGCAAGCCCTCGGCGACCGGGCCGAGAAGTCGGCCGCCATTCCGACGTTCCGTGAAGGCAGCACCGACCCGAGGCCCGCGCCGCTGGTGAAGGCGTTGAGCTACTCCGACCCCCGCGTGCAACTGGCCGCGGCCACGGCCCTGTTGAAACTGCCGGCCGTGGACCACGGAGCACACGCCCGCATCATCGACGTGCTGAAGCGGGCCGCCGGGAGCGACGCCCCGGCGGATAGCTCGAAGGGCCGTGCGCTCATCGTTGATCCGCTCATCGTTCGCGGCGACGAAGTCGCCAGCCTCATGCGGGCCATCGGCTACCAGGCCGAAGTGATCGGCAGCGGTCAGGAGTTGTTCAAGCGGGTCAACCGCGCGTCGAACTTCGACCTGATCCTGCTCGACCGTCACATCTCGAACCCGCAGATGAAGGACGTGCTCGCCCAACTGGCGGCCAACACCAATGCCGGCCGTCGGCCGATCTTGCTCATCGCGTCGCCCGACAAGCCGACGCCGGTCGCGGTCGAAACGCTCCTCGCCCGCCTCGCGGCCGTCATCGCGGCCACCGAGACGACTGACATCGTCGTGCCGCCCCCTTACGAGAACGACCGCCGCAAAACTAAGACCGACAACGACGACCTGCGGCGGGTGAACGTCGAATTCCGCGACCGCCAACTGATGCGCATCTACGCCGGCCGGCTGGCCCGCACGCAGCGCATCGTGGCCGCCGCCAACCTCGGCACCGCACCGGCCATCCAGACCCGCCTCGACCTGCGCCTGCCGCAACTGACGCTCGCGGCCCTCATCGCCGAGTACGACCCGACGCCGGATTACGCCCCGACGGTCCACCGCGAGTTGCAGAACTACACGCTCTTGCTCCGCAAACAGCCGGAACTTAGCCGGGCACTGGAAGGCCTCTCGACCGCCACGCTAGTCCGCCTGATCGAGCACCTGGAAACGGCCATGACCACGCCGCAACTGCGGGAGACGAATCAGAAGGTGTTCGCAAAGCTCGACGTGGAGGAACTCGACCTGCCGCGGGCACCGGAGATCGACCCGCTGCTGGAAGCCCGCCTGAAGCAAGTCGCCCAACCCTACAAGAACGTGTCGGTGATCGCCGAGCCTTACGCCGCCGGTTCGACCGTTGGCCCCATCAAGTACGGCCTGGCCTACGACATTCAGGCGACGATCGCCGACCCGGCCCAGCGACCCCGCGACCCGGCCGAGAAGAAGGCGTCTACCAAGATGGCCGTCGAGTGGCTGCGCCGGTTGGCCCTCGGCGAACATGCCGGCTACAACCTCATCCCGGCCGTGCCCGCCCTGCGGCAAGCCCTCGGCAACGACGACCTGGCCCCTGACGCGATTGAAGCTCTGGGCCGCATCCCGGTGGCGGAGGCCCAGCAAGACCTACTTCGCTTCGCGGCCACGGCCGCCCGCCCGCTCCCCCTCCGCGGCAAGGCCGCCGACGCCGCCATCCGCCACATCCAGGCCAACGGCAAGATGTCCACCGCCGAGGTCAATCAGGCGATCGGCATGGCCCTGCAAGCCGAAGCCAACGCCGAGATGAAGTCGAAGCTCGCCGTTCTATCAGCCGCCCTCAGCGGCACCCCCGCTGACCTAATCAACCGTATCAAAACCTTCACCGTGCCCGTGGCCGCCCCAGCGAAGCCGGCCCCCCCCGCCCCAATGCCGATGGACGAGAAGAAGCCGGCGGAGACGACAGACGAAAAGAAGTCATAGCCCAGTAGTACTGACATACGAAAGGACACAATCACCGACATCATGTCGGTGATTGTGTCCTTTCGTATGTTGGAAATAATGATTTGGTCCTTTCACCACGGTCTCGCTTCCGTGTCTTCCTCATCTTTCGGGACAATCCGATGAGAAAATCCACACAACAGCGAGAGGCTGAGATCGCACGCCTCTACACCTACGATCCCCAATTGGCGGAGTATTACCAAGATGGGGTTGCCTTGAAAGACACGGATCCGGACCTTTGTGCGATTCGGATTCGACAGTTTGCGGAGCGTTTCACCCGCTTGTTGTTTAAGGGTGCAGTTGCCAATCCGGCGTTCAAGGTCCGTGAAGAGAGGCCGTTGTTCAGACACCAACTGGATTATCTACGTGCCTGGAAAATCATCACAGAACAACAGGCCTATGCCCTTGACCAAATTCGGGAACTCGGAAACGAAGCGATTCACTCCGACAATATCAACCGCGGGAAGGAGGTCCGATACACAACAGTTCTACGGTTGGCGCGTTCCATGTTCGATTTGCCGTTGTCAGTGCTGTCCCTTATCGGGGTCCCGAAGGATGGCCGCCCGAGGAAGTCTGTCGTCCCAAAGTCGGTGCCCGCCCTCGAACTCCCGTCGTGGCTAAGCGCCTTGAGGTTTCACGATCAATACCTCCCCTTTTATGCCGACCAGGCGGTTGTGTTGTTAAATCGGTATCCCGACCTCGCGATCCTTCGGGCGCGGCAATTTATTGAACGCCTGGCGCTCATCATTCACTACCGCTTGCATCCGCCCCAAGTCGAGTGGCAATACGAAAACGACAATGATGATGCCGACGAAGACGATGTCGAACCGCCGAAGGTCAAGTTTACCGACCTCTTAGACACTCTCCGAACCGAGGGCGTTTTCAAAAGCCCACAGCTCGAACAGATCGACGCGATCCGGCGGTTAGGAAATCAAGCCGCCCATGGCATACGGCGCATCCGTACCACCGAAGGGACTGTTGGGGTCCATGCGGTGGGGACGATAAGCGATTGGTACTTGTCGCATCCGGATTTTGTAAATTGGAAGGCCTCCAAACCGTACAAGTGTCCGAGAACGGTCCAACTGACCGAAGAGCAAATTGCGCAAGTGGTGTCCGAACGCACTGACTTTCCGGTGCCACGAGACCTGGTTCGCCTCCATTGCTATTTGCATACTCTTAGGTATCCGAGCTACCGGCCCGACGATTGGAAACGGGACCGTGCTCGCGGTTGGGTGGCGCGATACGCGCCGCAACTCGGGATACTGTCTAAGTCCCAGTGCCGAAGGTTGCACAAAAAATGGCATGCTCTGTACTTGCAAGCCGACCTCAATCGGTATACCGAGTGGCTCGCGGATGAGATCGGCCGATTGCGATTCGCTGCCACAGCCGGGCCTCTCGAACGTATGAGGTTAGCACAAAGGAGTATCGAATCTCACTTTCGAAAGGGTGTAACCGCGTTTCCGGCGTGGGTCAGGCTTT